>CAIRDL010000386.1 GCA_903877345.1 uncultured Oscillochloris sp.
AAGTTCGCCATAGACGGTGGCTGCGTTAATGCGGGCGTAGCCATAGCCAGGAACATTGACGATCAGGTCGCGGGGAAAGGAGAGCAGGGCGATGCGCTGGCGGGCCGGTTCGAGCCGCATCACCATAATCGCATCCGAACGATTCTGCCAATTCTCGCCGGGGCGGCGGTCGCTGCCCAGCAACAGAATGTTGATCGCCGTATCGCTAACGGGTGCGACACCGAAGGTGGGCATCAGCGTTGGTAACGGGGCTAGGCCAATGGCGGGTAGTCTGACCGGCGTCGGCGAAACGACCGGGGGCGTAGTTGCGCTGGGCGTCGGCACGACAACCGGGGATGTTGTAGCCACAACGCTGGGACGGGGCGGTTCTGTGGGGACGCCCGCATCAGGAATGGCGCGTGGGGCGGTATTGGCGGCAACTTGCGGCCCATGTGTGGCCGGCAACGGGCTTGGCTCACGAAGTGCCGCCAAGGTCGGCGTAACGGGCCGCCGCGTGGGGGCAGCAGTGATCTGCATCGCCGCAAGATTTGTACTGATGGTGTAGGTCGCCAGGGCTACGCGCCCGAGAGCAAGGCCCACGCCAAGCACCAGCACGGCCAGGGTACCCAGAAGGACAGAGCGCCACCGGGGATTGCGACGGCGGCGGTGCATCGGCGGAAGCGGAGGTCGTCGCCGTGGCGTGACGGGGGCGGGCGGCGTTTCGCTCAACAGAGCCGCAAGCAAGCCTTGGGTTTCTGCGGCGGCGAGGGTGGCGCGGCACGTAGCGCAGTCGGCTACGTGAAGCCCCAGGGCCGTTCCGTGGGGCGTGGTGGCGTTGGGCCGCACACCTTGGCGAATGAGTTGACGCGCCTCTGAGCATTCCATGCCGAACGTTCCCGTCTTGACAGATTGCAGATTGCAGCTTTGCCGCAACAGGACGCGGCGCGTTTAGCTAAAACGGGATTCTAGACTCACCACAAAGATACAAAGGCACGAAGCTACCAAACATGGATACTGAATAGAGTTTATCCCGGTTTGTTACATCGCCCGCCTACGTCATCGGTTGCCAGGAGGGGGTGACACGGACGCGGAAGGTATGCAGGGCACAGCCGATTTCCATCACGAGATCACGCCCGCCCGCTTTGACCATGCGGCAGGCCTCCTTGAGGATGCGACAGCGTTTGATACTGCTATTCACATGCTCCCGACGCTGCGCCAGTTCCTGATTCGCCGCCTTTTGCTCGTCGGTCAGTGCTTCGCCCCGTGGTTTGCGGGCAACGGATAGGGGGGCGCATCCGCACTACGCGTATCGTGTCGGCTGCCGGGATGGGTTGTGCTGAGCAACACGATGGTCAGCGTCGCATTGATCAACCGCACATTTTTCACCGTGTGGCGCTTCTTCTTGCCGCTCTAGCAACGTTTCTGTTCTGCCGCATCCTGGGGACGTGGAATGGGTCGTTCGGTGCCATCATGGCAAAAAGGGGGGGCGGAGCTGGCGCGTGGTCGGTCGGGTCAGCGTTGGGGTTGACCGGATCGGTCGCCGGAATCGCAGCAGCGACCGGCTCCTGGACCTGCGCCGGTGCCATCCCGAGGCGGCACGCCAAGTCGTCTAGGTCACGCCTGGGGAGATCGCCCAAGGTCGCCAAGGTGGCACGCAGCACGGGGCGTAAGGTGTGGATCCACTGGTTAGCTTTATTCTGCCGTATGCCAAAGAGCCGTCCATGGAAGACCTGGAGCGGGTTGCTTTTCAGATAGCTCAGGATGAAGAGGAGCCGGTCTTCGGGGGTCGGGAGCGGACACGTTCGGTAGGTGGTGTAGGTACGGGCCGTGCGGGGATGTCCATCCAGTTGCCATGCTGCCATATGTGCCCGAAACGCCGTCTCGAACGGCCCTACCAGGAGCTGAAACTCGTCCAGCGTCAGGCTCGTGAAATCCAGTACGTCCACAGGATTTTTCGTGAGGTCTGCAAACCGTAGCCCTGCCATCGTCGGTACCTCCTTTCGTTACCAGATAGCATACCACAAACCGGGATAAACTCTGCCAAGTAGGCTTCTGGCGCACCGAGGCTTTGTCACTCGGCACTTCGTTGATGCCTTGGGCAACGCCCCGTAAGGGTCGCTTTACCACGCGCTGGGCAGGATAGAAGCGAAAGCTTGCACCTTGTGGCGTGCGATGATCCGTCTTGAACCACCACGTCAAGAGTTGCTTGGTCGTCGGGGTGATGCCGGGGGTGCCATTGGCGCACCTCATGCCGAATGTTCGGTACCGCTGCAAAGACCTGACATGTGCGCGCTTTGGAGTAGCTGCGTGGGTACAACAGCGTTTGTTGCACGCGCATATCAGGGTCTATGAACGACGACGAAAGCTTCCTGCACCCCCAGAAATGATTCCTACGCCCCCAGAAATGATTCCTGCGGGTGCGGGAAAGCTTCCTGCAGGTGCGGGAAAGCTTTCTGCGGGTCCGGGAAGCTTTCTGAGGATGTGGGAAGACTTTCACCAGAGGACGGTAGAAAGCTTTCAGGAGTCCTTCTAACCAGTCCGGCAACGAAGGCTTCGGGTATCCATCATGCTGGCTTCGACAAGCTCAGCCAGCGTCAAGCGTTGGCTGAGCTTGCCGAAGCCAACGCTTGACACTCAGCCAACGCTTGACACTCAGCCAATGCTTTTGCAAGAAACCTTCGTTGACGAACTACTAACACTTACAGGAGTCCTCCTAACGCTTTCATGAGAACGCGGGAAGCTTTCAGGAGTCCTCCTAATGCTTTCATGAGGATGTAGGAAGCTTTCAGGAGTCCTCCTAACACTTTCATGAGAGCGCGGGAAGCTTTCAGGAGTCCTCCTAACGCTTTCATGAGGACGCGGGAAGCTTCCAGGAGTCCTCCTAACACTTTCATGAGAGCGCGGGAAGCTTCCAGGAGTCCTCCTAACGCTTTCATGAGGACTCCTAACACTTTTAGGAGGGTGTGGGAAAGCTTCCACACGGCCCACCCAAACGTCCTGGCGGCGTGTGAACGCTGACGCTACGAGGGAGGTGCGAGAGTGAGCAACCGGCGGCACAAATGACACCCTCCTCGCTCAAGGATGGGCGAGGAGGGTGTGGGTAGGCGAAGCACAAACCACAACGGGATCAGCGCACCGTTGGTGCTGGCACCGTATGCCATTCCACAAGGTCGGGATAGGCTTGTGCCACCGCTTGTAACACTTGGCCGATGTAGTGATCGCGTGAGCGGATCTGAATGACCAACGTGTCAATTGCACGGGTCAGCGGAATCATTAGCCAACGCGCCGCAAAGAGATGCGCCTCACGCACATCATCCCGAAAAGCAAACGTCGTCTGGGCAGGTGGGGTGTACTGACGTTGCTTGTAGTCGTACAGTTCATCAAAACCAAGATTGACGCCCATCCATGCCTCTAACCCACGGCACGAATCGTACTGAACGACGCGGATTTGCTCAAGACTCGTCGGGTAGTTGGCGCGTACCGCCTTGTCAGTGCCATCCCAAACGGTGTAGGCCCATTTCTGAAAACGGTTTGCCACGTAGGAGTGGACATGCTCACGATCCCGCCGATCAACGAGCGAGGGTGGCACACAGAAGAGCGTATCAATGGGATGATTGTTCGCCTGGCGCGTAAGCTGCATCAATTGGTCGTGAAAGCTGCGATCATCGGCATAGAGTCCTTCGAGGATGATCACTCGCCCGCCATACATTTCCTTGTCTGGCTCAAGCGACCAATCGGGCAAATCAAGCTGGCGGGCGACGGCAAGCGCAAACTGGCACAGTCCCGCCTTGAGGCGCAGCGATTTATGGAGCGTCACGGTTTGCGACTGTCCTTTGGCAAGCAGATCACGCCAGTGGGTGCGCTGCTGCCCGCGTACCATCTGGTCAATGCCATCAGCCAGCACGAAGTGACGGAAATCGTAGAGCAGGAAGAGCAAATCGCGTTCGTCGGTGGGCCAGTCCTGGGCCTCATCAATGAAGATATAGTCCCAATCAAAGTGTTGAGGGGCAGCGGCAATCAGGGCGGCCAGGGGATCTTGCTGTTGGGCACGCACTTTACGGAGGTGTTTGAGGACGTGCTGTTTGTTCTGCTCAAGCTGAAGCAGAAATTGTTTGGGTTGCGCATCCACAATGCCAAGGTGTCTGACAATCTGATAGAGAAACGCATGCACCGTCTTGAAGACAATGGTACGTGACGTATCATCGCTGCCTGCACCGATGAGGGCGAAGAGCCGCTGTAAATCAGCCACCAACACCTTGTTGTAAGTCAGAATGAGCACCCGCGCATCGCGCTCAGTGTAGAGATCATAGGCGAGTTGCAGGAGACGCACGGTTTTGCCCGTCCCGCCACGACCTTGAAAGATCAGTAACTGCTGCCCCATCTTCTCCATGTACTTGGTTGTTTCACTCTGGCGAGCACGATTACGGCTAATCCGTTCAATTTTCAGCCGATCAAGGGCCGACATTGCCAGACGCTTACTCAATAGGTCAACGATTTGGGCTACCTGCGTCGGGTTCGCCCGCGCAAAGGCATCAATTTCCTGCACGCCGCCCACGAAAGTGGCCCGTGGTCGTCCTAAGGCAACGACTCGGCGCAAAAAGTCACCCCATGTCGCCTGTTCGCCAATAAGATTACTCATGATTTCTGGGAGGCAGTGTTGGGGCACATTGGGCAACCAGACAAACTCGGTGATGAAGGGTGGCTTAAGCTCGTGTTGCGCGTAGAAATCGCGGAGCGCTGCTTGTTGCTTGTGGGCTTGCGCGGTGGCCGAATGCGAACGGTTGCGGTACTGCACGGTGGCTTGATTGCCGTCAAACGTAACCTTATCGCGTGGGTGCTCTTTCAGTTCAATGGTCAGACAGAGCGAACGGACAACGATGGGGGCTTCATCAGGCGTAGCGCGGGGGATGGGTCGGGGTTTGGCAAGCAGGACAAAGACGACCAGGTCAATATCGGTCGTGGTTTGGCCGTAACACTTTGCGCCAGCGACCAACCGAATGTCAGCAAGCTCCTCGGCATCAACCCCGGGCCATGCCGCAATGATGAGGTCACGTAAGGCACAGGCGGCGCGGTATTCGGCGGTACCTTCCGGCCCAATAATACGAATCATCCTGGGTCTCGCTTCGTCGTGGTACTGGCACCCTTGCGCTCCGGTGAGTCTCAAAGACGATGCGAGTAAACTGAAAGGCGTGGATGCGTATCGTGGTGCGCTCTGAGTCACTTTGCTACTGTGCCAAGTAGCCGTTACCACGGTGCAACCAGGATGGGCTTACAGCCCCCGCTGCATTGGTTTGGGTGCAGCTACAGCTTCGTGTGTACCACCTCGTCTACCTTCGAGCGCAGGTTGTCCACATCCCTGCACACTTCGTAGTGCCAGCGGCCCCACTGCCCCGCGTAATTGACCGCATCACACCAGCGTCGCGCCCCGGCTGCCTTCGCCCGATCCTGCTCATCCTCTTCGCCCTTGATCTCTAATACCAAGGTGAGCCGGGGACTAGTGGGGTCTGCCGGGGCTTGCGCCAACCACACGATGAAGTCGGGCACATACATGTGGCTGGCCTCAGCGAAACGGTAGGGGATGGTGAAGTCTAGCTTGTAGTTGCGAACGTAGTGCAGGACGTAACGGTGCGACTCCAGGATTTGCGCCGCCCGTTTCTCCCAGGTACTCTCCAACACCACATGCGAGACGTGGCTGCGCGTCGTTGCCCATACCTTGCGCGTCGTGGAGAAAACAACATCAGCCGTGCTGCCCGTAGGCCGATAGCGATCCAGCACCGGCAGGATTGGCGGTGTTCCTTGCGGTGTCACCGACCGTAACGCTGTGCGGATACGTTCAGCGATGTCCGCTTGGTAACGGGCGAGAGCCACATCTTCAATCTGCGCTTCGTCACTTAGGTCTACCCGTGTCGCAAGATAGGTTTGCACGAGGCGCACGATTTGGGGGAAGAGTTGCTGCCGGTTCGCGTCATGGTGGAAGTCTTTGACAATCTGCGCTGCGATGCGGAACGTTGTGGACTGGAGTCGATGCACACGGTAGAACAAGCCCCGTTCGTGAAATACTGCCGGTGCGACCGCGACTACGCCCGCCATTTGACCTGTTGGCGCACTCGCCGTCACCTGCGTTGGTTCAGCAGTTGGGGCCACCTTGAGTCGGGGTAGACTGGCAATGTCCGCCGTGACTTGCTCGCGGATGTCCGTCAGGTAGCCCGTGACACGAGGAAACTGTAGCTCCATCGCCGCCCGCTCAGTCAAGGCCCGCACGGTGTGTTGCTCGGGTGGCGGTTTCGCCGTCGTCGCTTTTACCTCTTGCACAGGAATGGCCTGAAACGGGATGCCGTAGACATCCACAAACTCTGGTTGGCTCAAGTCATCATAGCTAGAGCGGCGCAGCCCTCGCCCAACCACTTGCTCACATAACAGTTGTGAGGTGAAAGCCCGCAGTCCCAAGATGTGGGTTACAGAATTGGCGTCCCAGCCCTCCGTCAGCATGCCGACGCTGACCACGCAGCGAATGTGTTGCCCTGGTTTACCCGGCTTGCCCACTGTTGCGAGTACGGCGCGCAATCGTTCAGCGGCGTCAGCCTGACTCTCCCCGTCTTGGCGGCTCTCGGCTTCATCAAGCAGCCGTGAGTCAATGCGGATCGTCACTTCTGGCTGCCCCGCTTGGTTCTTTAACGCGGGAAGCAAGTTGCCCCCAGCGATGTAGGTATGCAGTACCTGCGCCGTCGCCGTTTCGTTGCAGACCAAGATAAGCGCCGGGGGCATCGCACGGCCACTCTCGGCCCAGGCGTCAAAGGTTTTCTGCCACTCGGAGGCGAGAGTCGCCAGTGCGCCTTCGGTGCCAATGAGGATGCGGGTCAACGCTTCGCCCGTGGTGTCGCCTTTGCCGCTCCGTTTGGGCAAATTTACCTTGATGTTGTCCCAAAGGTTATAGTAGCGGGGACGCGGGTCGCCGCTGTTGTCATCAATCGGGATACGCGGCACTTTCACCAGTCCACTCTCGATGGCGTCCACCAGCCCAAAATCGCTGACGATCCACTCAAAAGGGGTGCCTTCCTCGCGCCCGCTACCGCTGAGGTAGTAGGGTGTCGCCGAGAAGTCAAGGCAGAGATTGATGCCGCGTTCCCGTTGGATGCGGTCAAGGCCACCAATCCACACCGTCGCCTCATCATTCTCTTCGTTGGCCGAGGGCTTCACGCCGCGCCGGTTTGTGCCCAGATTGGGGAGATATGGTTGCGCGTCGGCGAACGTGATGCGGTAGGCATGATGGGCTTCATCATTGATGACCAGCAGATTCCCTTTAGGGCCAAGGTCGCGCAGCACGCGGTTGCAGAAAGCCCGGTCGCTTTCCGCGCCAAGTTTGACCACGCCACGGGTCTGTGTATCGTCTTGGGGATTGAACAGGTGCCAGTTCGTGATGAAGAATTTACCCTGACCAAGCAGCGGGAGCAGGGCACTGGGGATGAGGTCGAAGCTTTCGTAGTAGTTACCGTGCTCACCAGGGAGCAGCACTTTTAGGCGCTCTTTCACGGTGAGATTGGGCGCGACGATAAGCACCCCATCAGAAAAGCGCCGGTCTTGGCGCTGTTGCAGTTTGTTCAGCACACTCCAAGCGATGAGCATGCCCATCACGGTCGTCTTGCCGCTGCCTGTGGCGAGCTTGAGACAATAGCGGGCGAACGCGCCGCTATCACGGGGGACATCAAGGCCCGCCTTCTCCGCAGGTGACGCCTCAGTGAGCCAAATCACCGTCTCGGCAGCTTCGCGCTGACAAAAAAAGAGTTGGCGGTCACGGTCGGGACGCCGCCAGTGTTCCAATAGCTCACGGGTGATGCGGGTGACGCCCCGATAGCCGCCGTTGCGCCACGCTTGCACCCGTGTACGAATGCGGTTGACGATTTCTAGTGGAATGTGATCTTGCATAGCAAGGGCACGCACTTGGGCACGATTGCCGCGCAGATAGGCGGCGGGTCGGCGTCCATCTCGGCGCACTGGCGTCTCGCCGCTGAAGTCGTAGTGCTGCATCGGCTCTGTGAAAGGGTCGTTGATGATGGGGTTAGCAACGGCATTGGGGAGGGGCATTGGTGGGCTCCGTGTTACGCAGCTACGCCGCAGATTAAGTCAGCAAACCGCACGGCAGACTAGCTCGGGTCGTCTGCCTGTAAAAGCTCGTCGCGAAGATCTTCAAGCCGCTCGCTCTGCCCGGCGTGAAAGGCTTTTCGGGCGCGGCGAATGCGCTCTAAGAAGCGCGGATGGATTTCTATCTGATAGTCGAGACGATCATCAGCTTCCGAGAATCCACGGAGCAGGGCGACTGGCTTACCATCTTGTAGAATAACGATATCTTCTTCTGCGGCAAGGGCAAGATACCGCGCTGCCTCATGCGGTAGTGCCATAAAAGGCAGTACCGCATGAGGAACGCTGTGGCGCATGTCATGCTGAGCGTAGCAAAGCATCTTTCCCGGCTCCTTGGTAGACCCTTCGCTTCGCTCAGGGTGACATGACAGCGTTACTTTTGCGGTAGTGCCTTTTATGGCAATAGAGCAAAAGTCACCCTGTCACCCATGTCACGCTGAGCGCAGCGAAGCGTCCCGGTGTGCATCATCATCGCCGGGAC
>CAIRDL010000387.1 GCA_903877345.1 uncultured Oscillochloris sp.
GCATCATTGGCCGACGCGAAGAATTGCACTTGTACCGCATCGCCAAGCTGTTCGGCGAGGCTTCGCAACGAGCTTTGCTCGGCGGCGACTACCATTAGGCGATAGGTCATGGCTGTTTTTCTGCATGCGCCGTCGGGCCGTATTTGCTACCCTTGGGCATAGTTCCAGTGTAGGTATGGTATGTAGTATACCCGATCAGCGTCACATGTGGGCAGCACCGGCAGGGTTCGATAGATCTTCAGATAATGATTCTGGAAGGTTTGGCCTAATGGTCACAGAGCCGTGCATCGGCAAGCAGGGCGTACGTGCTGGTGGAGCGAGGGGGTCTCGCCCTCGTACATGTGGGGAGGGCGGGACGCCCTCCCTCCCAGATTCTTTAGCTGAAGGTCTATAGCAGCAACTACGTGAGGACTTCGATGCAGGTTTGTGGAAGCCAGAGGGGCGCACCGTCGGCGGGGGTAACCTCGACTGCGAGGACGCGGGCACCGGAGGCAACGCGGCGCGGCGCGGCGGGCAGCGTGCGAACACTGGCCGTCTGCCCCAAGTGGTCGGCGTCGAGCAGGCGCACCGTGGCCCCGACGCGCAATTGGGGGCGGGGCGGCTCGACTTGGGTGCTGCCACCACGGGCTAGAGGCACCACGATGCGTGGGCGGCGCAGAGGGAGACGCAGGCAGGTGTGGCCGTCAATCAACGCTTCTTGGCGATCTTGGGCGCTCAGCAGATCGAAAATCGCCTGGTTCATCGGGCGAACGCCAAACCCCTCGGTGACAACGAGCGTGAGTTGCGGGTCGGGCGTGTGGCGCGGGTTCGGCCACTGCCACGAGTGGCGGCCCACCTGCCAAGCAGCAACACTCGACCAGCCAAGGAACTGGCGCAGTTCACGCTCCTCAATGCCGCCAACGATGATCCCGCGCACCTGCTCGGCGACCGCCCGCTTGAGCGTCGCGGCGTTGACGGAGGCACCACAAATGAGGATGGTGTAGGCACTACGCGCATCAATCTGCTCTGGGTTTACCGGGGCCGAAGGATCGAGCGCCAAGAGGCGCAACACCCCGTTGCGCTCTTCACCAACCCCAAAAGCCCCGTAAGCATGCGCCGCGAGCGTTTCGATCACCACCCCTTCGTAGGGGATGACCTCCATCACCAAGCCGCGCATCGCCGCCTGGATGCTCTGCTCGACCGGATCGGGGGCTAGGGTCAGATAGCCGGTTTCGTCATCAAAATCAACAATCATGCCACTGACAGGGGCGCGACAAACCCGGCCTACAAGGCCGGGCGCCCGCGCCAGCACCTCGCCCGCGTTCACTTTCTGCTGCTTTTCGCGGCGCAACGCCCGTCGAACTTGGGCGGGCGGGAGGCTCAGGGCGCGGGCGACGTTAATGATTTGGGGCAGCGCGGGTTTGAGTGTGCGCGCAATAACGTCTTCAGGCTCGACCCGACTGCCTTGGCGCACCAGAATCTCGCCGGGGTAGGGCAAGCGTCGCTCGATCCGCGCCATCGCACTCGGCACAACGGGGGAGGTACCCTCTGGGTTGAAAAGTGACATAGACGCACCTCAGGGTTTAGCGCTTCCAAGCCCGCCGATTATAGCACAGGCGCACCAAAGCCGATGCAAAGTGGCGGTGGGAGCCAGGGCTATGGTGGTGGGATTGACCGGGGTATTGCGGGGCACGGCGGCACCCGCACGCGCTCCCTCTGGCGCTCGCGCATACCGCCGGGTCACATCCAGATTACTCCCAAACGCATCCACCACCACCAGACGCTCAGGATCGATCGCCTCTTGCATGACGGCAAACAGCGCCCGCGCCCACGGATCGCGTTCGGACGCGATCAGAGTCTTTTTTCGCGACAAGCCGAGGGCGCGGATGGTACGTCCGATCGTCCACTGGCTCACGCTGGGGGTATGGGTGGCATTCCAGCGCGCCGCATCCTCGGCCAAGGTCGCGTCGGGATGCGCGGCGACCAGCGCACGCACCTCGATCTCCTGTTCGGGCGAAATGTGGGGCGGTTGGCCAGGAGGCGGGGTAGAACGCAGATCGCCGCAGGTCCGATCCAACACCAGCCAGCGTTTGAGGGTGGCTAACCCAATCCCCAACACCTCCGCGACCTCAGCGCGCGGCGTGCCGCCGTTCACCAGTTCAACGACCCGTTCACGGAAATCCAGGGAGTAGGGTTTCATCGGATGGAATCGCGCCACACCGTCGGGATGCACCGCCACCGTGAGGAGTGTAGCAGAAGCTCAAGCGCTCTGCCCGCCGCTATAGGGCGGATAGGAGGCAAGGTTGACGGTCACGCCCGTATGATGGGCGAATGGCACGATACGGTGCAGAAATTGTGGGCGAAGGCTCTGCCTTTCTGGGCCATTATCGAGAGTGATCACCAGTGTCATGATGTCTGCAAACCGGTCACGCACGGATTCCCACCACAGATGAAGCAGATCGACCAAACAATCGCTGGTGACCCGCGAGGTGACTCCGTAGACAAAAAGTTCATTCGTGGCCGGAAGCAGAAACCCAACGGGCGTTATGCGCAGTTCGGGCTGAACATCATGATCCGCCGCGATGGTTGGCATACCGACAACGATGGGCGGTTGAAGTGGTGCTTGCCGTGGCACACTGCCTTGCGGGGGAATGGCCTGCGTGGGCACGAGGGTCGGTGGCGCTTCCACAAGCGACGGGGGGGCGGTTCGTAGCAACACCCGTAGCACGGTGGCATTGGCGGGGCGGTGCTTAAACTGGATGCTTAACGCTTGCATCAGCACCGCACTGACGGTCTCGGGTATAGCCGGGTTGGGTTCATGTGGCGGGCGCAAGGGGTCGGGCTGTTCGTTCACGAGATGGGACACCCGCCTCAGGGCACTCGGCGGCGTCGTACCCATTTCGCGGGCAGCCTCATCCCTGGCGGCGCTGATCAAGCGTGCCAAGGAGCGCCAGCGGCCCATCATCGTGACGCAGAAAGGCTACCCAACGGGCGTGCTGCTCTCGGTGGATGTGTACACGCGGCTTCGCGCCTTGGCGCAGGGTGGCGCTGACACGCTTCCGATGGGGGAGGAACTGACTGCGGTGGTGCCGTAGCGGGAGACGATGAGGGCGGCGCAACGGCGTACGTTTGAAGCGTCATGCGTTCACCGCCCTTTTCACCGTGCTGGCCCCAAGAACACCCACGCACGGTTGGGAGCGACAACACCACCATCGGGTGTTGTCGCTCCATGCTATGCTAGGCAATGTGATTCGGGCTTGGTCATGCGCTCGTCCATGCCACCAATTCCCCCGTTCATAGAATTAGCCTCAGGAAACCCGTCCGTTTACGGACGGGAGGAATGAGGCTTGTACGGCCTCACCCTGGCGGTAGACGCTCCCC
>CAIRDL010000388.1 GCA_903877345.1 uncultured Oscillochloris sp.
GGCAAAAATGGTACCAAAGGCCGACGAGAACGAGACTGCGCCGTTATGCTTGAGCAGGTAGCCACGGTAGGCATCACCCAACTTCGCTGGCACGATGCAATTGGCGAACCACGAGAGGTAGATGTACTCCATCAAGGCCAGTGGCGAGGCCCAACTCTTCCGGCCCGCCTCAACCGGCACGCCCGCATTGTGGAGCAGCAGCCGCCAGCGTAGCGCCCGCATGGGGAAGGTCAGGTAGAAGACACTCAGCCCAAGGAGTAGCAGCCAAGGGTTGACGCGGCGAATGTACTGCCACGTCAGGGCGAGATCAATGTTGAGTCCGCGCAAGGCGAAGATGACAATGGCCAAGGCGATCCCGAACGAAACCAAGGTGCGCGGGCTACGCAGACGTTCCCAAAGGGCGAATCCGCCCTGCTCGACCTCGCCTTCAGAAGCAGCCTCGCCCGCAACAGTAGGCTCAGGCATGGGTTGCCCCTTGGTGTCATCTATCAGCATCCAGCGGTAGCCTTCCCCATACAGCGCAGGTAGTAGATGGTCATGGTGCGCGCCAACGAAACACTGTACCGCATCCTGATGCTGAAATGCTTTGTTGCACGCGGCGCGACACGGGCAAGGAACGGCAAGTTCCCTGCTTAGACAAGGTTCGTAGCTGCTTTACAGTTCTAGCCCGTGCAAAGCGTTCTGATGCGCTCGACCTGAAACCTGGCCCCTGAAACCTTGTCTACCCTGAGAACCCCGCTAGTATACACCATCATCCCTGTAGGATAATGGTCGAATCGCTAGCGGGGTGCTTGCCCGACATCCGCAGCTGCTACCGGGGCGTGGGTCAAGCCGACGAACGCATCGGTATAGCACCCGGTCTTTTCCAGGCTGCGATGAGTAAGTAGCGCGAGCATCGCCATCCCGATGGTGAAGGAGGGTCAAGGTTTCAGCGCAAGCATTTCTAAGCAGTTGGACGGGCCATGTTATAATCCCCAACTACGACTTGATCAGGAACAAGCGCGGGAGAGCAAGACGATGGCGTTGCGACGGGTGCTGCGAATTGATGATGCGAATGATAAGAGGATCCTCAAGCTCCACTGCCAACCAGTGAAGCTGCCGGATCGCACACTAAAACAGTTGGTCGTTGATATGCTCGAAACCATGCACACGGCCAACGGCGTCGGGCTTGCCGCGCCCCAGGTTGGTCTGCCGATCCAACTTTGTGTGATCGGCATTCCGCCCGAGTACGAGGAACAGGCCGACGGCACCGAGCTTGAAGTGGCCCCCGCCGAAGAGTATGTGCTTTTCAATCCGAAGATCGTGAAGACCAGCGGCGAAGAAATCATGCGCGACGAGGGGTGCCTAAGTCTCCCCGGTTGGTACGGCCAAGTTCCCCGTCAGACTTGGGTCACGGTCGAGTTCCAAGACCTCACCGGGAAGGCCCGCCGCCTGCGCAAGGCTGATGGACTCCTGGGTTGGGCGCTGCAACACGAAATTGACCATCTCCACGGGATCCTCTTCACCGAACGCATCCGCGACCTCAGCACGCTGCGCGATCTGACCCAAGAGCCGGTGTCCGCCGATGCCCCTGTTCATGCCCCTGTGGGCTAGGCTTTGGGTTGGCGGTTCGTAGTAGGGTTAGCCCCCGTGCAAGGCGTTCTCACACGGCTGAAGCCGCTACTACGAACCACGCAAACTGTAAAGCCGCTTACGGCCCTTCCTCTTCCTTCTGATCTTTGAGTTCCTGACCCGCCGTAAAGGCACGGCTAATCTGGTCGCGCTGGTGTTGTGCTTGGTTCGCCAGAGACTCGAAGCGCCGCCGACTCACTTTGTCGCCGAGGGTCGCCGCATCATCCATCAGGCGGTGTGCCAGCAACACCCGCTCACTCAGCGCGTTGTACGCCGACCAGAGTGTGTAATCGAGGGCTTGCGACTGTTGCTCCACAAGGCTCTCGCGGGAATAGCTGTGCCCGGCCAGGCAGTGGAAGCGCAGGAGTTCCCCATCGTACGACTCGGTCAGCACACCGCCACACTCGGGGCAAGTTAGGGGAACATTCGCCTGAACATGGACGCGCAGGTCGGGTGGCAGACTTTGCGGTGCCACCTCGGGCTCGTGCGCTGGTGTGCCAGCGAGGGCAGCTTCGGTGCCGGGCGAGGTATAGGCCAAGCGCACGAGGGCCGGGCCAATTTCCGCCAGGGGCACCACCGCGTCTACCACCACATAGCGCAAGGCACTTTGCGGCATACTGGGGAAGAGCGCCTCATACGGGTCTTGCACCAAGGCAACGCCGCCCCGCCGCTTGATGGCGAGCAGTCCGGCGGTACCGTCATCGAGCATTCCCGTGAGAATGACGCCAACAACCCGTGGGCCGTAGGCCCGCGCCGCCGTGCGGAACAGGGCATCAACTGCCGGACGGAAGCCGTTCTCTTTCGGCCCATGCACCACCCGCAGATGCCCTAACTCCACCAGCAAATGGTGATCCGGCGGTGGCACATAGAAACATCCGCGCTCAATGGGCATCCCGTCGCTCGCCCGCAGCGTTCGCATTCGCCCGGCTCTAGCCAAGACCTCAACTAAGAGGGCCGGCCCATCGGCAGGCATATGGATCACCGCGCAGACGGCGGCGGGCAGATCGGCAGGCAGATCGGCAACAATGTGCGAAAGGGCTTCAACCCCGCCAGCCGAACCCCCAAGCACGATTAGCTCGTGTCCAGACATTGGGGTTTGCTACTTTCTAGGTGTTCACTGCTGCTTGCCTGTAGGTGCCGCAACTCAGGAATGCCACAACAGCTTGGGTCGCTTCAGTCGCCATCAGCCTATTGGGTCGTATAAAAAGCCGTAGTCGCCTCGCAGGATACCATAAGAGTGGCGAGGCCATTATCAGTGCAGGCGATCAAGGGCGGCATCCGCAGTCTTTCACTAACCCTCCATCAGTTTTCCATACTCTGACGCTATGCTTTAGAGGTAATCACCCAAGGAGCAAGCGCGATGCCCGTACCCGTCAGTCCTGTCCAACCGTCTGCCCGTGCCCGTCGGCGTTGGCTCGGGCCGCAGACTCTCCGTCGGCTCGTGCAACTCGGCGTCGTTGGCTTCATCGCCACTGTCGCCGGACGGCAGTTCGTCCTCGGCGACACTGTTCCCTCACCCGAAGCCTTCTGCCCCTTTGGCGGGGTCGAAACGCTCTACAGCTATTTGAGTAGCGGGAACACCATCAACCACACCCACCTCTCGAACATGGCCCTCTTTCTCGCCGTAGCCGTCACCGCCGTGGTCGCTCGTGGAGCCTTCTGCGGTTGGCTCTGTCCTCTCGGCACGGTACAGGAATGGGTACACGCCTTCAGTCGTTGGCTGCAACGTCGCATCCCGCCCTTGGGTCGTGCAATGCGCGGGCTGAACAAAGCGCTGAACCCGCGCACCCCACGTGGCACGGTTGGCGGCGCAACCCTCGGCCAACGCCTCGACCGCTGGTTCAGCTATGGGCGTTACCTTGTCCTGGCTTGGATCATCGGCAGCACCATCGCCTACGGCTCAATGGTTTTTCGCGACTATGATCCCTGGGCGGCCCTGCTCAACCTTGTCGAATGGCAACTAGGCTTTGGTACGCTGATTCTTGCCATCTCGCTGATTGCCGCACTGTTTGTGGAGCGGGCCTGGTGCCGGTACGCTTGTCCCTTGGGCGCGACGATCAGCCTGTTGGGGTGGCTGAGTCCGCTGCGGATCGAGCGCACAGCGAGCGCCTGTACCAGTTGCGGCCTCTGCACGCAACACTGTCCAATGGGCATTGATGTCGCCCGTGCCGACGCCGTCACCGACCTGCGCTGTATCGGCTGCCTGAGCTGCGTGGACGAGTGTCCGCGCCCCGCCGCGCTTGATTTGTGCTTGGCGGTGCCGGGTAGTACCAAACCTGCTTAGCTTTTAGGCACTACCGCAAAAGGCACGCTGTCACCCTGAGCGAAGCGAAGGGTTCCGGCATCCATACTGCCCGCCGGGACGCTTCGCTCCGCTCAGCGTGACCAAGCTCACAGCGTTCCTTTTGCTCTATTGCGTCTTTACAGTTTTGGCCTACGCACGGATTCCTTGCCTGATGCATTTAGCTTGAAACCTGAACCCTGGCATCTGGAACCTCAATGGTCCGTCAACGAAGTTTTCTTACAAAAGCGTTGGCTTCGACAAACTCAACCAACGAACGCTGGCTGAGCTTGTCGAAGCCAGCATGGATACCCGAAGACTTCGTTGCCAGACCACTTAACCTTGGAGAACCTGACGATGACGATGACAACCCCGCCGCCCGCCGCCCCCGCTCGCCACAGCCTGCACGTGAACGGACTGGCTTACGCCGCCTTGGTACTGCTGCTCTTCTTTGGCACGCTCCTAATCGCTCAACAGGTTGGGTTCTGGTCAGTCTCCGGCAAACTCACGACCGAGGGCGCACCCGTGCAACTCAACGGTGCCGACCCGGATGAGATCAAAGGCTGGATGACCATCCAGGCAGTGTTGGACGCCTACCATGTGGATCAAGCCGCGTTCTACACCCACTTCAGCATCCCGGTCACAACCCCCACGAGCACGGCGCTCAAGGATCTGGAGGCGCTTGCGCCCGCCTTCTCGATCACAACCCTGCGCGACTGGATTATTGCTGCCCAATAGGGGCAACGCAGCGCCTCTATTGGGCATAGGCGCGTCTCTGCTGCTCCGTGAAGCGTGATCCGTGAAGCGTGATCCGTGAAGCGTGATCCGTGAAGCGTGATCCGTGAAGCGTGATCCGTGAAGCGTGATCCGTGAAGCGTGATCCGTGGTCGGTCAGGGTGCGTTCTGGTCA
>CAIRDL010000389.1 GCA_903877345.1 uncultured Oscillochloris sp.
GCCTCGCTCACGGCAAGGTCAGCACCTTGAACCACGAAGTAGCGGGCGCGCTGGTGGGGCGTGAGGTTGGTCAGGCTGCGGCCCCGATAACGCCCCGCCTGAGCTTTGGCGAGCGCCGCCGCGCTCAAGTCGGTCGCCCAAATTTCGACGGGGCGACAAGGTGGGGTGCCCAGCGCCTCAAGGGCGGCAATCGCCAAGGAGTACGGTTCCTCGCCCGTGGCACACCCGGCGCTCCAGAGGCGCAAAGGCGTGCCGGGGGGCAGCCGTCGGTGCAACGCAGGCAAGATGACCTCGCTGAGGGCGCGCATATGGGGCCGGTTGCGGAAGAACTGGGTTTCGTGGTTTAAGAGCAGTTCGGCCAAACGTTGGAGTTCGGCCACATCACTGGTGAGGTTCGCAACGTAGCGTGTGAGCGGCAACCCCGTCAACTGCGCCCGGCGCTGAAGGGCCGTTTCAAGCGAGCCGGTGCGCGTCTCATCAAGGTAAACGCCACAAAACGTCGCTAGGCGGTCGCGCAGGGCAACCAACTGCGGCGGCGTGAGCGTTGCGGCGGCGTTGGTCATGAACTCACCGCCTTGATGCGCTGGGTGAGGGCCACGCTGATCTGGTCGGGTGAGAGAACCAAGGCGACCGCACCAAGCTCAATGGCGGCGCGGGGCATCCCAAAGATGGTGCAACTGGCCTCATCTTGGGCCATTGTCAGCCCACCAGCACGTCGGATCGCCCGCATGCCAACCGCCCCGTCGCGGCCCATTCCAGTGAGCAGCACGCCGGTCGTGGCGGCTCCGAAGATGGCGACCACCGACTGCATGGCGATGTCAATGGCGGGACGCTGGAGCAAGAGGGGCTGGTTGCTCAGGTGGATCGTCCCCGTGGGTTGCACCAACAAATCGTGGCGGTCGGGCACCAACAGCACATGGCCGGGGGCGAAGCGGTCGCCCTCTTTTGCAATGGTCACGGGCAAGCCCACACTCATATTGAGCCATTCGGCCATTCCGCCGCTAAAACCCTGGGCGATGTGTTGCACCACGAGGATGGCAGCCGGGAATTGGAGCGGCAAGCCAGCGAGGATCTGCCGGATCACCCGTGGTCCGCCGGTTGAAGCCCCGATGACGACGATGGGAATGAGGGGCTGACTGAGACTGGTGGGCGGGCGCTGTTTAGCCCGTTCGAGCGCCTCGGTGGGCGGCAGGAGCGAACCGGAGCCTTTGTTGCGCCGCCCGCGTAGGTGGGTGACGACCTTGACGCGGGAGAGCAGGCGTACTTTACGCAGGAGCGTGCGGCGGGCGTTCTCAATCGCAACGGTATCGCCCATGCGGGGCTTTTCCATCACATCAAGCGCTCCAGCGCCAAGCATCTGAAAGGTGATGTCCACCTCGTAGCTGTTCAGCGAAGCGGTGAGCACCAGAATCGGCGTGGGGTTGTAGGCCATAATCTGGCGTGTGGTCTCGAAGCCGTCCATCACCGGCATGCGTACATCGAGGATCACAAGGTCAGGGTGAAGTTCGGCGACGCGGGCGAGGGCTTCGCGCCCATCGGCGGCCTCGCCCACCACCCGCATGTCCGGGTCGTTCTCAATCAGTTCACGCAACAGCCGCCGTACAAGGGCTGAGTCGTCAACCACTAGGATGCGGAGCGGCGTGTTCATAGATAGCCGATGACTGGTAGCCGATAGCCGATAACCGACAGCCGATAGCCGATAGCCGATAGCCGATGGCTGAAAGCTGATAGCTGATAGCTGCTAGCTGACGGCTGATAGCTGATAGCCGCCAGCCGCCAGCTCTGCCACGCTATCACTGCCCAGCGCCAGCGGCAGGTGGAGCGGGGATTTTCTTCAGTCGCTCCCAAGCAGCGACGCGCGCCATAGCTTGTTCGGCAATTTGCTGGAGTTTCGCGGCACGCTCCTTTTGGACATCTTGAAGCTGTTTCCGGGCGGCTTGCTGCTCGGCTTCGGAGCCGCTGGCCTGGGTTTGTTCGATCCGCTGCTCCGCCTCCTTCACCCGGCCTTCTAGTTCTGTCATCGTGTCCCGAAATTCTTTCAGCGACGTGTCTCGAATTTGGCGTGAGCCGTCTTCCAGCGAGACGGCAGCGACATTCGGGATCATGGTTTTGACCGCCTCGTCCGCCGCCGCCGCATTTTTCACCGTCTCGGCGGGGATGACGACGGGCGGCTTGCTGAGCACCCGGACGAGCGCGCGGGTGAGATCAGACTCCAAAGCGGGCTCCCAATCCGGCGAGAGCTGCGCGAGCGCTTCCCGGTGGTTTGCCTGAACCACGGCGATCCCGAGAAAACAGGCGTCGCCCTTTTCCAGGTTGAAAGCCTTCACGCCATCTTTCGCGGCGGCATTGGCGGTGGCGTCGGACATGGCGGCCTGGCGGCTGAAAGTGAGCTTGCCCCCAGCCTCCCGTTCGTAGGCGGAGAGCAGGCGCTCGACGCGGTCGGCGAAGGCCGGCAAGGTGGCATCCGGCGGCGCGAGCAGCGAGTAGAAGCGCAGTTCCACCGGCGCGTCCAAGCTTTGCAACACCGCCTTGGTGGCGTCGGACAGCTTGGGAAGCTCGTCGGGCGTGCCGCGGTGCAAAGAGTGGTTGTAGAAAAGCGCGCCGCCCAACCCCAGGGCAAGGACCACCAGCACGAGCAGAATGGCGCGTGCGCCGGCGCGCTCCGAGTTGCGTGTGGCGGCGGAGAGACGGGCGGTGCGGTGCGGTTGTAGATTCATTGCCACGGTTCGGAAATCACTTTTTCAACTCGGCCTGGATCCAAGTCAGGGAGGAGTCCAACAGCGTGGTGGCCAAGGGAGCGTTGTGGATGCCGAAGCTGCCGTCATACAGGACCAGATACAGGTCGAAGCGGGCCTTCTTGATGTTATCCGGGATCAAGGCCTGCTCGCTGGTGGTCGGGCCAGGGCCTCCGGGAGACAGGCTTCCGGGCGTCGTGTATTCCCAGGCGCGGGTGCCGTACTTCAGCCGCAAAGCTTCGGGCGCTTTGGTGGAGGCCCAAACGTCCAGCCCCCACTTCACGTAGCTGATCTGATTGGAAACAGCGCCGGTAGTGAACACCACCAGCCCTTCCGGATCGGGGTGGCATTGGCGGCAGGTTTCAAACGAAGTGACCCGGAAAGAGTGGCCGGAATTGGCGGGCTTTTGGTCGCTCACGTAGGGGGTGGTTTGCATGTGGCAGCCGACGCACTGGTTGGTGATCATCACGGCGTGCCGCGGTGCAAAGAGTGGTTGTAGAAAAGCGCGCCGCCCAACCCCAGGGCAAGGACCACCAGCACGAGCAGAATGGCGCGTGCGCCGGCGCGC
>CAIRDL010000390.1 GCA_903877345.1 uncultured Oscillochloris sp.
CCCATCCCCCATCCCCCATCCCCCAATACAAGGAGGGCCGCAAGCCCTCCTTGTTTGTTGCCGCCGCGCTTACGCCGACACATCCACCCCCCAAACCGCGACCCGGTTGCGCCCTGTACTCTTCGCGGTGTAGAGCGCTTGATCTGCTCGCCAAATCAGCGTTTCAATGGTCGTCATACCTGGCTCGACGGTCGCCACGCCCAAACTAATCGTGATCTGGATTGGCCCGCCTGTCGTCACGAAGGTGATACTTTCCACCATTTGGCGCAGCCGCTCGGCCAATTGGCGCACTTGCGCTGGACTAATTGCCGGGCTGATGATCACAAACTCTTCCCCGCCATACCGGGCCACAATGTCCGACGTGCGTACTTGCCGCAGACATGTGGCGACGTGTACCAAAACCTGATCGCCTACCGCATGGCTGAAGGTGTCATTGACCACCTTGAAGTAGTCAATGTCAATGAAGATCGCGGCCAAGTCGCCCCCGTGCAACTGCACCCGCCGAAACTCAGCTTCGGCAAGCACATTGAAGCGCCGCCGGTTGTACAGTCCGGTTAACGGGTCAGTGTCGGCCAGCGTATGTACCGCTTGCAACAGCCGCATGTTGTCGAGCGCCAACGTCACTTCATGGGCCAGCATTTGGGCCAAGTCAACATGTTCGAGCCGATAGGCGTCAGGCTGTAGACTGCCAATCGTCAACACACCAATCACCTGGTGGCCTTTGAGCAACGGCACGCCCATCCAACTCCGCAGTTCCGCCACGCCTGCCAGTTGGAGCACTCCCGGGTCGCTAAGCGCCGCTTGCCCCAGAATGAGCGGCGCTTGGCGCTCAATGATCAGCGCATACGGCGGCTCATCAGCACGGATCAGTTGCCCCGCCTTGTCCGTAGCCTCCAGGCTGCTCTGCGCTGAGACCACGCGCAGAGTTTCGGCTTCAAGCAGCAGCAGGCGCGATTCGTGACTGGGGATCAGCCCGTTCAAATGGATCAACACCTGGCGCAGCATACGGTCAAGATTGAGTTCGGCGGCCAGATCGCTCATCGTCTGGCGCAACTGGGTCGTGAGGTCACGCTCACGGCGCAGCGACTGCTCAACCTCTTGGAGTGCGGTGTAGGTGCGCGCATTGGCAAGGGCCAACCCGCACAGATTGGTGATCCCTAGACTCAAATTGAGGTACTGCGTCCGGTATTCGGGAAAGGCGACATTGTAGACTGCAATGAGGCCCAACGGCTCCTGTTGATACTGAATGCGTAAGTAGAAGCCGTGGTCAGACGCCATCAGTGCATAGTCATCCCGCATCGTCGCTAGGATGCGCTCAAGGGTCGCGGGGTCTTCGTGCTGATTTTCTTGGGCGAAGATTTGCTTGATCCGACCAGCTTTGATCTGGGCATAGACCAATTCAGTGCAACCAAACAGCATGGCGAAGAGATTCTGGATCGCAGTAATCGTCGCCACTTCCGACTGAATTTGGGAGAGTTGCACCAACAGGTCGAAGGCCATCGCGTAGTCGGCAATCTTGCGGTTCGCCTGTTGCAGCGTTTGGCGCTGTTGCCCTTCGGCGGCGTGGATGCGCCATTCGAGCAGGGGCTTGGCCAAGAAGAGCTTGAGGTAGTCCAGTCCAACGTGCCGCACCCGGTACGGGCGGTCTACATAGGTGGCGAATTGTTTGAGCGCCGTAAGCGCATTGGGATCAGTGTCGGTATCAAGCAGCAACAGTTCGCGGGCACATTCTTGGAAGAACTGCCGCGCCCCCGCTTGATCAAAGCCCCAACGCTGGAGTTGCGCCTGCCACCCTGCAAGCCAACTCGGGGTCATGAGGTACGCGCCGGTACGCAGTTCGCTCGCCCAGATTTCCTCGCCCGCCACCATCGTCAGACAATGCTCCAGTTGCACCAAGCGGCCAACTTGCGTCGGCACCTGCTTCGCAGCACTTCGGCTGAGCGCACACGCGCCAAGCACCAAAACCTCAGTGCAATCGGGTGGGGGGGCAAAAAAAAGCTGCTCGACGGGCTGGTTCAAAGACTGGGGATGGCTACAAGCCAGCGTATACGCCTCGACCCGCACCCACGTATAGCCAAGCTCGTTGATAGCGCGAGCGACAAGTTCCTGATAGAGACCGCAAACACGCAGACAGAGCTTAGGGTTCACGATCAGTCCAGTGAAGCGGATAGGTACCCCAGCGTTGCACCGCCTCAGCGATAGCCAGCAAGGTAGCCTCAGGCACCTGGAAGGGAATCTCGCCGTGATTATCGGCGAGGATGAAACCGCCACCCGGCCCGGCGGCAGCAATCGCAGTCTTAACGGTAGTCTCGGCTTGGGCATCTGACCAATGGCGCATCGTGATGCCATTCAGGTTGCCAAGCAGACTAACTTTCCCTGCAACGGCCTGTTTCAGCGTCGCGAGATCTTCCAAGGTACTAACCCCAACCGCCACCGCACCCGTTTGCGCGACCTCAGCCAACAGTGGCAAGCAGCGCCCTGAGGCAAAGTGGAACGCGACTGGCCCCTTGATCCGGGCGCAGACTCGCGTGCTGATCGGGTAATCAAGCCGCAAAAACTGCTCCCGCGAAACGATGGTGGTTGAGGCGACCGGGTTAAAGTAGCAGATGGCGGTCGCGCCCGCCGCCAGTTGGGCGTTGGCCCATGCGACACAGAAATCCTCATTGATCTGCATCAGCAGGGCGAAGAGCTCGGGTTCCTCGTGCATCAGATCGAGATACGCCTCGAAGCCCATTTGCATCACCGGGAGCGAGAAAGGGGCCATAACCACCCCAATGATCGGGGTCGTGCCCTGACTCCGTGCGTGCAACTGGCGGATCGTCTCCAACACGCGCTGGAGACAGGGCGTTTCCGCGATCACCGGCGGCTGAAGCGTGCGGATCTGGGCGGACGTATGGATGAAGGGCTGGCTGGCATTGGGTGGGCCATCTTCGACAAAAATGACCTCACCGCCCCACGCCTCGATTTCAAGGGCCGCGTAGAAGAAGGCGTAGAGACAATCATTGTGGTACTTCCGGGCCATGCGCAGTTGGCCCTCAACGACGTACTCAGCGCGCGAAAAATAGTCCTTAATCGTCAGACCCAACTCCTGCGCCCCGTGCAGCGTCACCAGCAGGAAGAGCGGCACCCGATCCGGCTCTTGGTGGCCCAGCGTAATGAGCACCCGTTGGAGCGAAGTCAGTGGCGCGGTGGTCATGGCATTGCCTTCAGCAGCCTAGCGGTCTGGACGACCGCATCAATCGCCGTTTTGCCCATCGCATCGGCCCCCACCTCACGCCAAAGTTCTTCGTCAAAGCGGAACGGTGCGCCGCCGACAATGATCTTCGGGGTCTGGCCGAGCAGTTTGAGTTGCCGCCGCACCTCGCCAATCCGCAGGGCTGAAGGCAGCATCAGCACCGAGATCAGCAGCACAGCGATGCGTTCCTCGCACACCTTCATCACCAGCGTCGCAACATCCATGCGGCCAAAGTCTTGTACCTCATAGCCACTGGCACGTAGCGACGAGTAGACCATGCGCTTGCCGAGCAGATGATAGTCTTCGAGCACCGCAAGTGCCATCGGTGGCTGGCTGATGCGCTGAAGCCGTGCAGGTGGCAACAGCGCGTCCACCAGTTCCTCGCAGATCCGCCCGCTCATATAGACTTGGGCCAGGGACAGGTCGCCTTGTTCCCACTGCGCCCCAATCTGTTCGAGGGCGGGCGCAATCAGTTGCTCGATCATGTGGAAGGCGTCGCTCTGTTCGCTGTACCGGGTGAGGATCTGGCGGGCGGCGAAGCGATCAATCGCCAGCAGCGCCGCCAAGAATTCCTCAAGTGGTTGCACCAAGTTGGTGGAAAAGGGAACGGTCATCGTCGATCCTTAGCGATTCTGAGCGAGTGGGTTTGCGCTTAGGCATGTTTCGGATTGCAGATTTGCCGCAACAGGACGCGGCGCATGTACCAAAACTGTAAAGTTGGTTTGAAACATGCCCAAGACAAGGTTTCAGTGGAAGTGTGGAGGTTATTGTAACATAGCGAACCTTGCTCCGAGCCTTAGGCATGGTTCAATCCAGCTTGACATTTTTCCGTCGCTACCCACGCAAATGGGCGCGGAGGCTAACCTCCGCGCCCGTTCGCTATTCAAGATAAGGTTTCAGGGGTCGGGTTTCAGGTTTCAGGTTGAGCGCATCGCTGACCCCTGATCCCTAACCCCTACAGCCCGGCGGCGTTCCGCATCGCCTCAACCCGGTCGGTGCGCTCCCAGGTGAAGTCAACGTCGGTGCGCCCGAAGTGCCCGCCCGCCGCCGTCTGGCGATAGATTGGGCGGCGCAGGTCGAGGTCGCGAATGATCGCGCCGGGGCGCAGATCGAAGACTTCGTTCACTGCCTTGAGAATCACGTCGTCCGCGACCTTGCCCGTACCGAAGGTTTCGACACTCAGCGAGAGCGGCTTGGCCACCCCGATGGCGTAGCTGACCTGGAGTTCGACCCGCTCGGCGAGGCCGGCGGCGACGATGTTCTTGGCAACCCAACGCGCTGCGTAGGCCGCGCTGCGATCCACCTTTGACGGATCTTTGCCCGAAAAGGCCCCGCCGCCGTGGCGGGCGACGCCGCCGTAGGTGTCCACGATGATCTTGCGCCCGGTCAGACCGGTGTCGCCCATTGGGCCGCCAACGACGAAGCGCCCCGTCGGGTTGACGAAAAACTTGGTCTCCGCGTCGAGCCACGCGCTGGGAATTTCCGCCTTCACCACATGCTCGATCACATCAGCGCGGATCTGCTCTTGGCTTACGTCGGGCGCGTGCTGCGTGCTGACCAGCACCGTGTCTACGCGCACCGGCTTGCCGTAGCTATACTCGACCGTGACCTGACTCTTGGCGTCGGGACGCAGGTAGGGCAACGTCCCTTCCTTGCGAAGTTTCTCGATGCGGCGGATGAGGCGGTGGGCCAAAGCGATGCTGGCGGGCATCAGTTCGGGCGTCTCGTTGCAGGCGAACCCGAACATCATCCCTTGGTCGCCAGCGCCGACAGATTCAACCTCGGCCTCGGACATTTCGCCGGAGCGCGTCTCGAGGGCACGATCAACGCCCTGGGCAATGTCGGGCGACTGCCCGTGGACGGCGACCAACACGCCGCAGGTGTCGGCGTCGAAGCCGTACTCGGCGCTGGTGTAGCCAATCTCGCTGACCGTCTGGCGCACAATCTCCTCAATGGGAATATAGCCCTTTTCGTAGGTGATTTCGCCAAGCACGACGATCAGGCCGGTGGTCGTGGCCGTCTCGCAGGCCACGCGGGCGCGGGGGTCGTGGGCCAAAAACGCATCAAGGATGGCGTCACTGACCTGATCGCACAGCTTGTCGGGGTGCCCGCTGCTCACGCTTTCGCTTGTGAAATAGAAGCGGGGCGAGTTAGTAAAGGTGGTGGACATAGACTACGTTCCCTCCTGCCAGCTATTGAGATACGCCTCTTGCTCGGCGGTGAGCACATCAATGCCAAGGCCCATCGCGTGCAGCTTGAGCGCCGCAATCTCTTTGTCGAGCGCCTTGGGTAGCGCGTGGACGCCGACGGCAAGCTTGCCCTGCTGCTTCACCAGGAACTCGCCCGCCAAGGCTTGGTTGGCGAAACTCATATCCATCACCGCGCTGGGGTGGCCCTCGGCGCTTGCCAAGTTAATCAGGCGACCTTCGCCCAACAGGTTGATCCGCCGCCCGTCGTTGAGGATGTACTGGTCAACGAAAGCGCGGGGCTGGCGCTTCTCAGCGGTAATGGCCTCAAGCGCCGGGATGTTAATCTCGACATTGAAATGACCACTGTTGGCGATCACCGCGCCATCTTTTAGCACGGCGAAGGTGTTGCTGTCGAGAACGTGCTTGTTGCCGGTCGCGGTCACGACGAAGTCAGCCAACGGGGCGGCCTGCTCCATCGGCATCACGCGGAAGCCGTCCATTGCGGCTTCAAGCGCCTTAATCGGGTCAATCTCGGTGACGATGACATTGGCCCCCATGCCGCGTGCCCGCTCGGCGATGCCGCGTGAGCACCAACCGTAGCCCGCGACGACGAAGGTTTTGCCCGCAAAGAGAATGTTCGTCGCCCGGATGATGCCGTCGAGGGTGCTCTGGCCGGTGCCGTAGCGATTATCGAACATGTGCTTGGTGTCGCTGTCATTCACCGAAATCACGGGGAAGGGCAGCACACCATCCGCCGCCATCGCCTTGAGGCGAATGACGCCGGTGGTGGTCTCTTCGGTCGAACCAAGCATCGAGGCGATGAGATCCTGGCGATCCTTGAGAATGCCACTCACCAGATCGGCCCCGTCGTCCATCGTGATCACGGGATTGTGGTCGAGGGCAGCTTTGAGATGCTGGAAATAGACCTCATTGC
Organism: uncultured Oscillochloris sp.; assembly: GCA_903877345.1. Lineage (GTDB taxonomy): Bacteria > Chloroflexota > Chloroflexia > Chloroflexales > Chloroflexaceae > CAIWXH01. Next base: position 6,359 of record CAIRDL010000390.1, read on the forward strand.
TCTCGCCCTTGATCGCGTAGACCGGGATTTCCTCGTAGGTGACGAGGGCGGCGGCCACATCGTCCTGCGTGCTAAGCGGATTAGAAGCGCAGAGGACGACATCGGCCCCGGCAGCGGTCAGCGTCCGCATCAGGTTGCCGGTCTCGGTGGTTACGTGGAGGCAAGCGCTGACGCGCAGGCCGGCCAAGGGGCGCTCTTGGGCGAAACGGGCTTTGATCAAGCGCAGCACGGGCATCTCTTGCTCGGCCCAATCCATGCGCTTGCGGCCCTGCTCGGCCAGGGACAGGTCGGTAATGTCGTAAGCCTTGGTCATGAAGATCCGTTGCTCCTTAAACTGAAGATGCGTAATGCGTAATGCGTAATGCGTGATGCGTGATGCGTGATGCGTGATGCGTAATGCGTGATGCGTGATGCGTAATGCGTGATGCGTAATGCGTAATGCGTAATGCGTGATGCGTGATGCGTGATGCGTGATGCGTGATGCGTGATGCGTGATGCGTGATGCGTGATGGGGCCGCACCCTAACG
>CAIRDL010000391.1 GCA_903877345.1 uncultured Oscillochloris sp.
CCGTGGCGCTTCTGGGCCAGCCTGAGCCTCCGCACGGCGTTGGCCCTGGCGCTCATTCTGGCCGTCGCGGGCGTCCAACTGGTGCTGCCCGTCAAGCGCCTCACCACGGTATTTTTGCTTGATGGAAGCGACTCACTGCCTGCCGCCACGCGGGCGCAGGCCGAGACCTTCATCCAAGCGGCGCTCCAACACATGCCGGACGACGACCAGGCGGCGATTGTCGTCTTCGGTGGCAATGCGTTGGTTGAACGCGCCCCCAGCGCCGAACGTCGCCTCGGGCGGCTCAGTTCAGTGCCCGTCGCAACGCGCACGAATCTCGAGGCAGCCATCCAACTTGGGCTGGCGCTCTTCCCCGCTGATGCCCAGAAGCGCCTCGTGCTGCTCTCCGACGGCGGCGAGAACACGGGTCAGGCGGTGGCCGCTGCGCGCCTCGCCGCTGCGCGTGGCATTCCCATTGATATTGCTGACTTGGCTGTCACCACCAGCGATGCCGAGGCGTTGGTGGCACGCCTTGAAGCGCCTGCCCGCGTGCGTGAGGGCCAGACCGCGACGATTAGCGCCAACATCGAAAGTAGCATCGCCCAGATGGCGACGGTGAGCTTGCTTGGTGAGGGTGGCGTCATCGGCACGCCGCAACGGGTCGCGCTCACGCCTGGGGCCAACAGCGTGAGTTTTCCCGTCACCGTCAGTGGCACGGGGTTCCAACGCTTCCGCGTTCAGATTGAACCTGAGCGCGACGGACGAGCGCAGAATAACGAGGCCGCTGCGCTCATTCAGGTGCAAGGCCCGCCCCGTATTTTGCTTGTCGCTGAAGCGGAAGCCGAGGCCGCGCCGCTGCTCAGCGCCCTCCAAGCGACGAACATGATCCCCGAAGTGCGGTCGCCTGCCACAATGCCCACCGACCTCGCGGGTCTGAGCGCCTACGAGGCGGTGGTGCTGGTGAATGTCCCGGCCCGCAACCTCCCCGTCAGTGCGATGGCGGCACTGCCCGCGTATGTGCGCGACTTGGGCAAGGGTCTGCTGATGGTGGGCGGCAACCAGAGTTTCGGTGTGGGCGGCTACAGTCGCACCACGCTTGAGGAGGCGCTGCCAGTCTATATGGATGTGCGCGACCGCCAGGAGCGACCCAATCTGGCCCTCGTCTTTGTCATTGATAAGTCGGGTTCGATGGATGCCTGCCACTGCGCCAGTTCCGACCGGAGCAGCGCCCAAGTTCAGTCGGTCGGCTCGCGCAAAGTTGACATTGCGAAAGAAGCGGTCGCCCAGGCGGCGGCAATCCTCAGCCCCAAAGACACGCTCGGCATCGTTGCGTTCGATAGCAGCGCCGTGCAGACGATGCCGCCCACCCAAGGCGCGACGGTGGATCAAGTGGTTGAAGCGATGGCAAGCGTTGAGCCACGCGGCTCGACCAATGTACAGGCGGGGCTTCAAGAGGCCGCAACGCTGCTGAAAGGCGTGGATGCTCGGCTCAAACACATTATTCTGCTGACCGACGGTTGGGGCGCGGGCGGCGATCAGTCCGCCTTGGCCCAGCGCTTGCGAAGCGAAGGCGTGACGCTCTCGGTGGTCGCGGCGGGCGGTGGTTCCGCCGATTATCTTGAGCGGTTGGCGTTGGTGGGCGGGGGGCGCTACTACGCCGCCGCCGATATTGCCGAGGTACCGCAAATCTTTGTGCAGGAAACCATCACGACGGTTGGAAACTATTTGATTGAGCGGCCCTTCACGCCGGTTGCCATTGGCACAAGCCCCGTGTTGGCCGGCATCACCAGCCTGCCGAAGCTCTACGGCTTCAACGGCAGCACGCTCAAAACGAGCGCCCGTGCGCTGCTTGAAACCGACGACAAACAGCCGCTGCTTGCCACATGGCAGTTTGGCCTGGGGCGCAGTGCTGCTTGGCTTAGTGATGCGAAAGGCCAATGGGCCGCCGACTGGGTGCGCTGGGCGGAGTTTCCCCGTTTCGCTGGGCAACTCGTGGGGGCGTTGCTGCCTGCCGGTGGCAACCAGACGACGAACACCGCGCTGAGTGTGGCGGGCGGCGAGACCACCATCGCCCTCACGACCGGCGCAAGCCAGACCAACCTGACGGTCAATGCCACGCTGCTCGGCAGCAACAACGTGCGCTATGAGATGCCATTGGCGCAAGTCGGCCCGATGAGCTACCAGGGCCATCTTGCGAGTCCCCCGCCCGGCACCTATTTGGTGCAAATTAGCGGCAGCGTCGGCCCCCAAATCGTCTTGCAAGAGACGGCAGGTTTGGTGGTGCCCTACTCGTCGGAATACCGGGGGATGCAGGCCAACCCGGCGCTGCTCGACGAACTAGCCGCACTTTCAGCAGGCACCCGCCTGACGACGGCTGCCGACGCCTTCCGCCCCACGCTGGGCGAGGTGCGGTACGCCCAAGAGATCGGGCTGCCCCTGTTGTTGCTGGCGTTGTGCCTGTTACCGCTCGACATCGCCCTGCGGCGGCTGATGTTGCGCCGCAGTGATTGGGCGGCGGCGTGGGCTTGGGCAACGGTGCGCCCCAAGCGTTTGGCCCCCGTCACCCCGGCTGACCCGACCTTTGCCCTGCTCCAAGGGGCCAAGCGGCGCGCCGGAGCGCGTCTCAGCGGCTACGCGCACCCGCCCCAGGAGGCAGCCCCGCCGCCCGTTGTTCAGCCGACTGCGCCGGTAGCGGCACCGCCCCCAAGCAGCGCCGACCCGCTGGATCGGCTGCACGCCGCCAAAGCACGGGCCAGGAAACGAGCGGCGGGCGAGGAATAAGGCGTGATGCGTGATGCGTGATGCGTAATGCGTGACACGTAATGCGTGATCCGTGATCGGTCAGGGCGATGCCCGGTCACGGATCACGGATCACAGGTCACGCATCACGTTGACGGGCGAGGAATAGAGTCTGGCAAACCGCAAGCTGTCTATCATCTACCCTGCCCCAGCGCGAACGTTTGATTCGTTGCAACGAACAAACGACACGCTTAGGGAGCAGCACAATGACGACACGACGCCAGTTCCTCCGCTTGGTGGTCAGCCTGGGGACGCTGGGGGCGCTGGAACGCCTTGGGGTAGCTCGCGCTGAAGGGCCACCGTACCAAATCTATCTACCCAGTGTAACGATGCCGCCCACACCTTCCCCTGATGTGTCGCCGAGTCCAGAGCCGGTGCCAAGTCCCTCGCCTTCGCCTTCGCCCAGCCCGGAACCTTCACCCAGTCCGGAACCGACGCCTTCGCCCTCGCCCTCGCCTAGCCCGGAGCCAACGGCGAGTCCTTCGCCGACGCCTATTCCGGGGGACGGGACGAATACTGGGGGCTACATCCTCGCCACGGCTTCCGGCACCCGTGAACAGGCGATCAACTGGCTGGCGGCGCGTTCGACGCAGTACACGCGCTACGACATCGAGCAAATCGTGGGTGCCTACGCCCGCATTGGTGATGAGGCGGGCCTCGACTGGTTCCTCGCGCTGGCCCAAAGCGCCCACGAAACGGGCAGCCTGACTTCGTGGTGGTGTGCGCGCCCACGGCGCAACCCAGCGGGCCTCGCGGTGACGGGCCGAACGCTGCCGGGTGTCCCCGATATGCCGCCCGGTCAGCACTGGGCCTGGGACGGTCTGCTCTGGCGCGAAGGGATCAGCTTCGCGGCGTGGGATGCCGACGCGATCTCGGCGCACTTGGGGCGGCTGTTGGCCTATGCGCTGCCGACCGGGGCGGGCAGCGACCGGCAACGTGTTTTGATTGACTATGCCTTGGCGCTACGCCCGTTGGGATCGGCCAATCGCGGCGTCGCCCAGACCTACACCGACCTGAACGGACGCTGGGCCGTACCCGGCACCGACTATGGGCAACGCATCCTCGACCTCGCGGCGCGGATGCGGGCCGGGTGAACAACAACCCCTTGGCGAATAGTGTAACGGCAACATTTATGCCGAGCTAAACGCAGGCGCTTTACCGCATCACCGTGCGGCAAAGCGCCTTATCGTGCGGGCAGGTTTTTCGCTTGACGTGCATCCTGCCGGGGTGTATACTAAGCCCACGTTAACGTCCCCTTAACCAATCGTAAAGGAGCTTTGCGTTAACGCTTGCAAAGTACTCGTACAAATCTGGTAGTACCTATGGTAATCAGGCGGTACGGCTTACCAGTGCGGAACTGACCGTTTTGGTAGTTGCTACATCGGGTAAAACCAGCCTGTGGACTGACGCTAAGACCGTCCTTGGATGGCGCGTTGGGGTGGAGCAGGAACTTTTAGGTGGTTGGAGTAATCATCTAGAAAGTAGCATCTGAGGTGGGGGCAAAAAGCACAAGCAGGCGGTTTTTCTAAGGGGCGGCGCGGGCAGAAGCCTGCTGCCGCCTCTGTTGTTTTGCGAAGCTTTAAAGGTGACTGCGTTGGACTAGAGCTAGTTCAAACGCCAATTAGGAGGAATCCGATGCATTCAGATCTGATCGGCAAAGTCGAGAAGGCGCGCCGCTATGCTGAGGAGCCCGAGCGGATTAAGTTTGATGAACTGCGGGCGACCTTTCATGGTGGGAACAGCAACCACACCATTACACTGAAGGACGGTCACTGGGGCTGCGACTGCGCGTTTTTTCACACCTGGGGTACCTGCGCCCATGTGATGGCAATGCAGCGGATCCTTAACCCGATGCTTACCGCCGAGGCCCGCCAGGCAGAACTTGCGTTGGGCGGACATAACGACTCCTCCAACGCTCCTGCGGGGGTAGCGTAACGTTACGGGCTCTTCAGGAATTGCCGTGAAGAGCTTGTGTTCGCATAGTCCAGCCTGCGGCATCAGAGAGCCTCGCAAGAAATGCGCCTGTGCCTACGATTTTAGCCCTTCCCGAAGCCGAATAACCTGATTGTCAACCACGGCAATTCCTGGAGATCCAGAATCTAGGGGCTTTCACAGCTGGGGTGAAGGAACGCCGGTCAGGGCACTCAACCAATAAACCTGCAGGCTACGAAGCCCACTGAAGCAGACTCGCTGAGCCTTCTTCAGTGGGCTTCGTTACCCGTAGCCCGAGGCTTCAGCCTCCCGGCGCGTGACCTGTTAGGGAAGCGGACATTTTTAATCATCCAAGTCGTGCAAATGATCCGTGCTGCGTGACCGGGCCGCATCCTGACCGATCACGCAGCACGGATCAGATGGGATGTTTTAAATTTTCCGCTTACCTTAGCCCACGGCGACCAGCGCCTCGCCGATGATCTGCACGAGGCGGTCAAGCGTTTCGGTGGAAGTGATGAGCGGCGGGGCGAGCAGAATCGTGTCGCCGACGACCCGCGTGAAGAGGCCGCGACTGATCAGTTCTTGCAACACCCGTCCGCCTACATTTGCCGAGGCCGGGAAGGGCGCTTTGCTCGCCTGATCCGCGACAAGTTCGACAGCGGCCATCATTCCCAGACCGCGCACATTGCCGACCTGCGGCATCTGCGTAAGGGTCTGTAGCCCTTGGTTCAAATAAGCACCCATCTCGGCGGCGCGCTGCACCAAACCCTCGCGCTCGATAATAGCGAGATTGGCCAACGCAACCGCGCACGCCGTCGGGTGGCCCGAGTACGTGGAGGCATGCATCCAGCGTTGGTCGCTTGGGACACTGTGAATCGCGTCACGGATGCGGTCGCTGACCCCAATCCCGCCGAGCGGCAGATAGCCCGACGTGATGGCCTTGGCGAACAGGGCGATGTCGGGCGCGATGCCATACTGTTCAAGCCCG
>CAIRDL010000392.1 GCA_903877345.1 uncultured Oscillochloris sp.
AGCGGTCATTTTGAATCAGTGGGTTCGCCTCGGCAAAATCCCAGGTTATTGGCAAAGCGAATCGAAGAAAGGTCTGCTTGATTTCACCGGCAACTGGCTCCCAAATGCAAATTGTACTCATATAATTCGCCGCCCGATCTAATATTATAGCCAAATACGCATTTATTGCCTCTATCCAATCATCTGAATAACCCAAGGAAAGCATTACATCGCGTGTTATGCGTGTTTGCTCGATAAAAACACCTAGTGCAAGAAGTTGACGATTCTTGAAGAGGTTACTCCATTTAGTAAGTCCGTAAAGATGAACTGTAAACGAGGAACCCCCACCACTACGACTGCCCCCTTGTGGTACTGGCTCATTTGGCAACCCAAATGGGATCGCCGCAAAGACACGCTCCAACTCCTGCGAAGCTTCAGCCGCAAGCGCGATTTCATCGGATGTCGGCAGCCGATATTCCTTCCCACTCGGCCCATCAATCACCACCGCCGTCATCCGCGTCCCCATACGCCCGCCTTGTGCCTCCTGGCGCAGATCCTCACTCAGCATCGCCACCGTGCCGGGTTTACCGCAACAGGGGCACCAAACCCCCTTACTGCTCATCGTTCCCTGGCCGACCTGCTTGTCATACGCTCGGCGCTGCGCCCCATTGCCGCCCACCTTGGGCACATCATTTTGAACACCAAAGATCACGCCCGTGCGCTCACCGTTTGGCTCCATGGTCAACACCACCCGCTTGTTCTCCTTCTTACAGAGCCAGCGGGTCTTGAGTAGCGGAATTTCAGCGCGACAATTCTTGCAGTACACGGTGCGCGCCCAGAGGTAGGCCACGGTCGGCTTACCGTCAACCGTCGGGTAAAAGCGCTCCAAGTCGGTGCGGGCACGCTGAAGCACCCAGCGGCCCCAGGCCCGGACGTGCCACGCGAGATCGGCCTCGGGATGCTCAACCCCAAGCGGCAACGTATGCTGCGCTTCTTCGGGCTGACTCGGCTTACGGCCCTTGTGCTTGGCCTGCGTTGCGCCGTGGGCCTTACGGAACTGGGCCATAAACGCTTCATCGGCCAAGGCGAAGGCGGGCAAGGGCAACTTCTGGCCCGCGAGCTTTTGCGGGTACTCCAGCGTACACTTGAGGATGAACCAAGCCACGGGGTTGAGGTCAACCGCCGTCACCTCGCAGCCCAGGCGCATCGCCTCAAGCGGAATGGCACCGCCACCGGCGAAGGGGTCGAGGACACGCGGAGCGCGCCCGCCGTAGGCCGCACGGATCTGCTGGCGGAACCAGTCCATATCCGGCCCGGACTCACGGCCCCAATGCAAGACCCCGCCCACCGTCTCCTCAACCGTGCGCTCCTCGATTTTGCCATTCGCGCCCTTCTGCTTTTTTGACTTCTGCACCACCTTACCGCCCAGCCGCTCAAGGATCGCCTGACGCTCCTCAGGATTACCGGGGTCAGGCAGCAGGGTGGCGATCAGGGCGGCGCGACTGGCTGCCAGCGGGCGGCGGGCAGGCCAAATATGCAGGGTCGAGATATGGCCGTGGCGCACATTCTTCTCGTGAACCGAGTCGAGCGAAGTCTGCTTGAGCGGGAAGGCGACCTCAATGAGGCGGGTGTCGGTAGGCATAGGTTTTAGGTGTCAGGTATCGGGTGTCAGGTATCGGGTGTCAGGTGTCAGGTGTCGGGTCTGCGGTGGCCTCTACGCGGCTGAAGCCGCTCCTACGAACCGCCTTTACGCGGCTGAAGCCGCTCCTACGAACTGATACCTGAAACCCGACACCTAGCACCTCGTTTCACCGTGTAGAACCACGAGCATCAAACAACGGCAAGGTTTGGGACGGCGCATCGGCGATCAGATAGCGGACAGGCTTGGCAAGCTTACGGACGTGACCGAGATCAAGGGCACGATGCAGCCAGACCTGCGCCTGCTTGAGTTCAATTTGGAAGAGTTCTGCCACCTCCCGATCCGTGCGGGCAACGGTCAGCGCACGTTCGATGCACGGCCACACGATTTGAAAGAGATCATTGGAGGCAGCGTCAGGTTCCGCCCCTCCTCCCAACCTCCCCCCATCGGGGAGAGGTGTCGGACTCC
>CAIRDL010000393.1 GCA_903877345.1 uncultured Oscillochloris sp.
CGTGGGGTGTTTCGACCCGGTAGAACGGCAGGAAGATCTTCTGCAAATGTTCCTGCGCGATGCCCTGGCCCGTGTCCGCAACGCGCAGAATCAGGCGCGACGGTTCATCCTGGAGGCTCAGACGCACCTGTCCGCCCGCGTCCGTGAACTTCAAGGCGTTGTCAAGCAGTTCCCGGATCAACTGACCAAACGCCTCGGCGTCAGCCAGAATCGCCGTTTCGCCACCGGCCTCTATTTCAAGGGTCAGCCCTTCGGCGCTGGCGCGTGCCTGCATTAAGCCCAACACGGGCTGCAGCGCTTCACTAGGATGGACGGTTTGGAACTTCATCGCGCGCCCGCGCAACTCTTGGAAATTGAGCAGATTGTTGAGTTGGTGCGCCAAGGTCGTGCCGCTGTTCCGCATCACCGTCACCACCTCGCGCTGCGTGTCGCTCAAACTGCCGAGAATGCCCCGCTCAAAAAGCTCAAGATAGCCCATCATGACGGTCAGCGGCGTGCGGAGTTCATGCGAAAGGGTGGAAAGGAACTGGCCTTTGAGCCGGTCGAGGTCTTGACGTTCCACATAGGTGGCGTTCAGTTCGCGGGCTTGGTGTTCGAGTTGCGCCACCAAACGTTGGGTGTAAGTGTGGAGCAGTTCCGCCGCGACGGTGGGGTTCGCCACCTGTTCGCGCTGCCCGTTGAGGTAGGCAGCCACAAGTTGGGGCAACTGTTTGTCGTCAAGGGGCAGAGCAATGGTGCCTGCACACCCGGCAATGAGCGCCTGTTCACGCGCACCGGGACTGGTGTCGGCGCTTAGGGCGACGATAGGCACCGTTCGCAGATGGGCCAAACTGCCTAAGCCTGTGGCCGTTGCGTAGCCGTCGAAACCGGGGAGGTTCGTGTCTAGTAGGATCAGCACGGGCGTTGTCTCGCGGGCTAGGGCCAAGCCGGCAAGACCATCCTCGGCAAACAGCACCACGTAACCCTGCGGCTCCATGCTCTGCTGGAGGCGGCGCTGTTCATCAAGGTTGGCTACAATGGCGAGGATTTGCGCCTCAGGCATACAAGGAGTCTCCGGCCCGCAGTGGTTAGCTGATAGGCGTGTTGCAGATTGTAGATTGTAGATTGCAGCTTTGCCGTGCGGCGGTTCCAGTTTGACCATTGAAACCCGCGCCCGCACCACATGCGCTTTGCGGCTTTGCGGCTTTGCGTGAGATCACTAGACGGTCAACTCGGCCCCTGCAACCGTGTCCAACCCTCGCTGAACTGAACGGCATTCTTGGGCGGGTTCAACATCATGAAACCAGCGTAAATGGAAATGGAAGTTCCGATGTGTTTTGACTGGACGCTTACCGTTCACCATGATGGCTCGGCGGTCTACGTTGCTGCGCCAGAGCAGCGCGTGGGCGAGGTGGCGACACTGCGGTTGCGCGTCGGGGTTGAAGCGCCCATCACGGCGATTTTCCTACGCACATGCCCCGATGGTGAGCAGGCGTTCGCGCCGTTGCTGCCCGCCGAGACCGACGCCGTATGTCGTTGGTGGCACGTCACTTTGCCCCTCCAGATGCGGCGCACCGCCTATCGTTTCTTGCTCGTCACCGCTAACGGCAATTATTGGTACAACGCCGCCGGGCTTATGCGGCACTGCCCGACCGACGCCAACGACTTCAAATTGCTTGCCGACGCGCAGCAACCGGGCTGGGTGCGCGACGCGGTCTTCTACCAGATTTTCCCCGACCGCTTCGCTGACGGCGATCCGACGAACAATGTCCAGACGGGTGCGTATCGTTTGGAGAACAAGCCGGTGGTGGCGCGGCCCTGGGGTGCGTTGCCCGACAAAACCAACGGCGCGGCTGAGTTTTACGGTGGTGATCTCCAAGGTATTACGCAACAGCTCGCGTACTTGGCCGACTTGGGCGTGAATGCGCTCTACCTAAATCCGATCTTTCTGGCCCCCAGTAGCCACAAGTACGATGTGGCTGATTATACACAGGTGGATCCGCATGTTGGTGGCAATGGGGCGTTGGTTGCCTTGCGGCAGGCGCTGACGGCCCGTGGCATGCGGCTGATGCTCGACATTGTGCCGAACCATTGTGGCGTCAGTCACCCTTGGTTTCAAGCGGCGCAAGCCGACCCGACCGCGCCGAGTGCCGAGTTCTTTACTTTTACCAAACACCCGCACGAGTATCTGACGTGGTTGGGCGTTCGTTCGTTACCCCGCTTGAACTACCGGAGTGAACGGCTCCGCACCCTGATGTACGCTGGCCCCGAGGCGATTATGCGCCAGTGGTTGCGCCCACCCTACGCGATTGACGGCTGGCGCGTTGATGTGGCGAATATGCTTGGGCGTCAGGGTGTCCACAATCTTGGGCACAAGTTGGGGCGCGGAATCCGGCGGGCGTTAAAGGCTGAGCAGCCCGCCGTCTATCTTTTGGGTGAACATTTTTTTGATGGCACGCCGCACCTCCAGGGTGATGAGTTCGACGCCACGATGAACTACCGTGGCTTCACCTTCCCGCTGTGGCACTGGCTTAGCGGGCAAGACAAAAGTGCCTTGACGGGGCGACCGTGGGCCGACCGGCAGCCACTCGCCACGGAAGATCTGGTCGCCCAATGGACGGCGTTCCGGGCGGCGATCCCCTGGCAGATCGCCGCGCAACAGTTCAATCTGCTCGGCAGCCACGACACGCCGCGCCTACGCACGATCCTTGGTGGCGATGTGGCCCTTGTGCGCGTGGCTGCCGTGCTGCTCTTCACCTATCTCGGCGTGCCCTGCATTTATTATGGTGACGAGGTGGGACTGGAGGGCGCGGGCGACCCGGATTGCCGCCGCTGTATGGAGTGGGATGCGGCGCGTTGGGATGGCGAACTGCGCGGCTTCTTTCAGCGTTTGGCCCATATGCGGCGCGAACGACCGGCGTTGCGTTGGGGCGGCTTGCAACTGCTTTACGCTGCCGGGCACACCATCGCTTACCAGCGCGAAGCCCCGGAGGAGCGGTTGGTGGTCGTGGTTCGTCGTGCCGACGATGGGCTGCGGGCCTTGCCGGTGCGCCACGCGGGCCTGCCCGACGGCACTCGCCTGCGCGATTGGCTCAGTGGTGCGGAGGCGACGGTGCAGGGCGGCATGGTGCCTCTTGAGCGCCTCCCGGCGGTGGGGGCGATGGTATGGGGCACGGTGGAGGGTTTTTGTTCAGGGAATATGAAAGTGGATCGTTGAAATCAATACCATACGTCGGGTCATTCGTGAACGAAACGCAGCAATCAACGCGGAACGCGAGAGGCGCGAGACCCTGACTCCGCTCCCGGTGACCTGAGCCTTCACACATGTGATTCGCCGACCGCATCCTTCAGCCTCCTGGCGAACGGGGAGGCTACGGCGCACTCGGACTTTGTATCAGCCCTGCGCCCGCACCGTCGCACCTCACCGCCGAAGGAACGGCAGCGCAACGCCCCACGTCAGCCCCAACCGCCCCGGCGTGTGAAAGGGGCTGCTATCAATCCGGGGGCTGCTCGCCAAACTGGCGGTGGTGCCGAGTGGTAGACACGGCGCGTGGATGACCGGCACCGCTGGCTCCACACGCTCGATCACGCTTGCCCACTGGGGTGCCGCCGTCACGAATTGCAACTGGTCAATGGTGTAGTAGAGGCGCTGGTTCTCAGAGACCGCGTAGCAGCCGGTTGGCAATTGCTCCGTTGCAGTGGGGGTACGGGTGGGTCGCCAATCCTGTTCGCCCAACGGCGCGAAGATGGACAGGCCCGTAGCCTGACTGAAATCCCAGCCCGTTGTCCCGCTGTGACTGCCGCTTTCCCGGCGGACGCTCAGCACCGTCGGCCCAAGTTCCGTCACCACCGCACCTGCCGCGTCACGCACCACCTGCGGGAGCGCCGCGTTGTCCCGCAGCAGCGCCGCAAAATGGCCCAGATCCACATAGCCGTCGGTCGGCTCGATCTGCTCGTCGCCGTCATAGTCGAACTTTTGCACCTGGGCGTAGACCGGCTGCAGTGCGGCGTAGAGCGTCGGCGCATCGCTATAGGCGGCGAGCAGCGCGCTGGCAAGCGTATTCACCCGCTCGGCAAGGTTGCCCGTCGCCCGCAGGCGCGTGAGATCTAGGGCGGCCATCGTAAAGGGGTTATAGGCCTGCGCCACCTGGGTACCCTCGTTGGTGATGCGGCTGTAGCGGGTGACAATGGTCTGCGCTAGTTCTGGCGGGGTGGTCGTCGTGCTGATGTTTGTAGTGGCGAGATAATCGCCGTAGGTGCGAAGTTCCTCATTCGAATAGAGGAGATTCTCGGCGACAACCAGATAGTCGGCATAGGCGCGCACCTCATAGGCGCTCTCGAGCATCCCCATCAGACAGGCATCGAAGAAAAGCACATCAATGCGCTGTCCAGACGCGAGTCCATTAGACAGCGCTAGGCGTGTATCTTTCGTGGAGATGGTCGTGTCCCCAGAGGGCGTGGAGAGATCCATCGCCATGCCACGCCAGCCACCCGACTTAGGCTTGATCCCATAGGAGGGCTGCGCGGAGCTGGTACTAAAGTCGGGTGCCCAACCGCCGCCGTGATCCATCAGCGCAAGGAAGGTGTGCTGGGACGTGCTGTAGACGCTGGTGCCCCACTGGATGAATTGGCTGAGGGACTGGCGGCTGCCGGTGTCAAGCTCATTCTTAACCTGCGGTGCGGGTGGATTGACGGGCCAAGTGGGCCAGTTCGTCGCCGTGCCAAGGATGCTCGTGACATCAACCAGCCCACCCGGCTCACGCACAAAGACTCGCGAGTCGCCGAGGTTCGCATTGCCATCGGCGACGACGACGATCCGCACTGCCGGGTTGTAAGGCATCCGGTTCAGTTCGTTCAGCATATCTTGCACCGACCCGCTCAGGCTGGCGGGGCCGGGCAGATCATCCCCCGCTAAGTAGAGCATCGCCAGCCAAGGTGGCGGCGCGACCGTGACAGTGAAACGCTTCGTGGCCGTTTGCTGTCCATCGCTGACGGTCAGCGTAATCAGCGCACTGCCTTGGGCGGTCGTGCGACTTAGCGCATCCGTCGCATCGGGGATTACTGTGATGGTGCGCTCGGCCCCGCTGCCGTCAAGGTGAATACGCCCGGGGTTAATCAGCGCCGGGTTCGAGGAGGTCGCGCTGACTTGGAGTTGGTCCAGGGGCGTGTCGGGGTCGGTGAGGGTAAAAGAAAAAGGGATCGTGCTGGTATTTTCGAGGATGGTCACATCGCGGATCCCGCGCTCACCCGTGCTTTGGATCACCGGGGCCAAGTTGAGGTACACCCGGTTCGGCTGGAGGTATTTGTTCGCGACGACGAGGTCAAGGCTGCCGTTGCCGTCCATGTCGCCCCAGGCCACACTGCTGGTATCATCGCTCTCGGGGGAGGACCAGACTGCACTGGCGGTCAGCAACCCGTTATCGTTGCGGTACACCTGATTTGGTTGGCCCGAGTTCCCAACCGCCAGGTCGAGGTCGCCGTCGCCATCCATGTCACCCCACGCCACACTCTGCGCAGCATTGCCAGCGGGGTTGAGCGGGGCGGCGGTGGGGGTGAAGCGGCCATGCCCGTCGTTCAGGTAGACCTGGCTCGGCTCGCCATAGTTGCCGAGGACGATATCGAGGGTGCCGTCACCATTAACATCGCCCAGGGCTATGCTCTCCGTCTGATTGCCGGTGGGGTTGAGCGGGGCGACGATGGGGGTGAAACGGCCCTGCCCGTCGTTCAGGTAGACCTGGCTCGGCTCACCATAGTTGCCGAGGACGATATCGAGGGTGCCGTCACCATTAACATCGCCCAGAGCTATGCTATGCGTCGGATTGCCGGTGGGATTGAGCGGGGCGGCGGTGGGGGCGAAATTGCCCTGCCCGTCGTTCAGGTAGACTTGGCTCACCCCACCGTTGTTGAGAAGGATGTCAAGGGTTCCGTCGCCATTGAGGTCGCCCAGCGCCACCATCCAGGTGGGTCTGCCGGTGGGGTTGAGCGGGGCGGTGGTAGGAGTGAAGCCGCCCTGCCCGTCGTTCAGGTAGACCTGGCTCGGCTTGCCAGCGTTGCCGAGGACGATATCGAGGGTGCCGTCACCATTAAGATCGCCCAAGGCCACGTTCGTCATATCAGCGCCCGCAGGATCGATTGGGGCAGCGGTGGGGGTGAAGCGGCCTTGCCCGTCGTTCAGGTAGACCTCGCTCGGCCCGCCAGAGTTGCCGAAGACAATATCAAGCTTCCCGTCGCCATTAACATCGCCTACCGCCACATTTTCGGGGAACTGACTCTCGGTGGACGACCAGCCGAGGCTGAACAAGCTGTTCGCCGCATAGGCGGGCGGTGGCGGGAGCGTCAGCGGCGTCGTAGGGAAGGCTAATACCGCTACGACTAAGAGCCAAAACACTAGGAGCGAACGGCGTGCCGTGCCGTGCATCGGGGACCTCCTTGCATATCAGGGTTCAGGGTTCAGGTCGAGCGCATCAGGAGACTATATTTTAGCTTAGGCATGGTTCAGAATCAGCGAGTTCAGCTTGACAGTTGAAACTTACGACCACACCCCATGCTCCTTGCGGCTTTGCGGCTTTGCGGCTTTGCGGCTTTGCGTGAGATCGCTAGACTGTAAAGCTGGATTGAAACATGCCTTAGACAAGGTTCATGGGTACTTGACAGTTTGGGCAAATGCAGCGCGTCCTGTTGCGGCAAAGCTGCAATCTAAAATCTAAAAGCTGCAAGCCCAAGCTACTGGCCCGTAACCTCTCTTTCTACCGCCTCCAAGCAAGCCAAGACAAACGGAATCGCCGCACGCTGGGCAAGCGCTAACCCCCGTTGCACCCGTCGCGCCGCTTTCTGGGGGTTGCCGTGAGCATGGGCCAACCGCGCTGCCGCCGCGAGAATCAGCGCGGTGTCGTAAGGATCACCAATCCGTCGCTGGAGCCACAGGGCGGCGGCGAGGTGGCGACATGCTACCTGAAGCGCACCCTCGGCTAGGGCAGCCTCGCCTAGCACCCGCAGCGCGCACGATTCATACGCCCCATTCTGCGCTTGGCGCGCCATTGCGAGCGCGGTCGCCCCGTGAGCCTGCGCCGTCGCATGGTCGCCGGAGGCCAGGGCCACATCGCCCAACCGGTAGCAAGTGTCAGCCAAACCACCCGGGTTGCCTAATTGCTCGTGCAGTTGTTTTGCCTGCTCTAGATAGGTACGGGCTGGAGCAAATTGGCCCTGGATGAAGTGGAGTTGCCCTAGGTTGCTGAGCGTCCAAGCCAGATCCTCGCGCAGACCTAGGCGCTCACTCAGCACTTGGCCGGCCTTGTAGAAGCGCATGGAGGCTGCGAAGTCGCCCTGATCCATCATGATCCCGCCCATTTGGTCGAGGGAGGTTGCTTGGCCGACGAGGTCGCCAATTTGCTCCGCCAGAACTAAGCCTTCTTGATTGTAAGCCAGCGCACGTCCGTGCTCACCTCGGCGTGCGCAGTAAATGCCAAGGTTGTGGAGCACCCCGGCGGTGAGTACCAGATCGCCCACTGCCCGTGCCAGTTCCAGCGTCTGCTCAAGGGCCGCGATGGCCCCCGCATAATCGCCGCTCTCCCCGGCAATGGTCGCCCGCCGGTAAAGTAGGGCCGCCCGCTCACGCGGGAAAGCTGGTTGGCGCGGGAGTACCGCGAGCCCAACCTGACACATCTCGGTCGCGGCGCTGAGTTGGCCCCGCCGCATCAGCACCAAGGCTACCTCGGCGTACATCTGCGCCAGTTCGTTGCTCGGCAGCGCCAGCGTCTGCGCCAGCGCAAGAGCCGCCCGACCGTGCCGCTCCGCCCGTTCGTAGGCTCCGGTCTGCTCCGCGATCCGCCCTAACAGCCGCAGCCGGTAGATTTGGCGTACTGGTGCGACCTCGTCAGCCGCAGCGCCTTCAGCGAGCGAGCGATCCAGCAAGGCCCGTGCCTGCGGGTAGTCGCCCAGCAAGGTGAGCACCTCGGCGTGCGCTAAGGCGCTCGCTACGGCAAGGTCGGGCGTAAAATTGATTGTCGGCAAGCCAGCGAGGAGCTGTTCCAGCGCCCGCGCTCGCCCTTGGCCGACCAACCGTTGTACCGTCGTCGGCCCCGTGACCAACGTCGCGGCAGCTTCATGCTCGTCGGCCAAGGCGTGGTGACGCGCCGCGATGAGCGGATCCGGCTCCTCACGGGTATAGTACGCCGCTGCGTGACGGTGGAGCCGCTTTTTGGCTCCCATCCCAAGTTGGGCCAAGCAGAAGTCGCGCAAGATCCCGTGTTGGCTGTAGGTTCGCTCTCCATCATTTGCCTGCACCAACACCAGCCCGCGTTCCACCAGATCGCGCAGGGGTTGCCCGACACTCTCGCCGGTCAGCGCCGCGACGGCCTCACGGGTGCCACCTTCCTCCAACAAGACCGCCACGGTCTCCATCACCGCACGCTCCGCTGCACCTAGCCCGGCATCAACTTCGCGCAGCAAAAAGCGCTCGATGTTGTCGCTGGTGGCAAGTCGCTTGATGGTGTTCGCAACGGGGGCAGTGGTCTGGCGCAGCACCTCAGCGGCGAGGAGCAAAAGTTGCGGATTCCCGCCCGTCACCGCCGTCAGATCGGCAATATCCGCCGCCGCCAGCGTAAGCCGTTGCGTGCTGAGGAAGGCGTCAGTTGCGGCGGCAGCTAACCCGCCCACGGTGACGACGGTCTGCTCAGCAGCGAACGGTGGCACCATGCGGGCGGTTGCCAACAGCCAGAGGCGTTCGGCCTGCGCGAAGGTTTGCAATTCGGCCCAGAGTTGCTGGACAAGCGGAGCCTTCGCCAGCAGGTGCAGGTCATCCAGCACGAGGAGCAGGGGCGGGGTGCCCGCCGCATGGCGCAAGGTCTGGAGCAGTAGCGCCAGCAAATGCTCAGGGGCGGGTGGCGGGCGCACGCTCTGCCGCGCCGCTTGCACCAACCGCCAGGGTTCGGTATGGCCGTGCCAAGCGAGGAAATCGGCCAACGAACGGAGCAAGGCGTCGTCGCCGGTTTGTGCGCGGCAGGGATACCACCAGATCTGCGTGACCGGCACGATTTGGCGGGCGAGCGTCGCTGCCAGGGCGGTCTTGCCGACCCCCGGCGGGCCACAGAGCAGCAACGTCGGCCTTTCGGCGAGGCGGTGCGTCAGGTCGCGCACCTCATCGGTGCGCCCAACAAAGGCGGTTGCCAGCGGCGGCGGGCGTGGCGCAGGCGGCGGCACCAGCGTGCAATATTCGATCAACAACGCCAACTCAACAAAGAACTCAGCGGCGCTTGGGCGCTGCTCGACCGCTCTGGCCCGTGCGCGGTCGAGCAGCGCAAACGCCTGGGGCGGCAGGTCGCTTCGCAGCGCAGCAAGCGCCGGCGGCAGCAGTTCCGCGCTTGACGGCAGAGTTGCTGGTCGCTCACCCGTAAGCAGCGTGGTGAGCGTCATCGCCAGCGCATAGACATCGGAGCGCGGCTCGGCGTGCCCCTGCCATTGCTCAAGTGGTGCGTAGCCCGGTGTCCCCGCCCCGACGAAACGGTCGGTCGCTGTCGTTGGAGCGTAGGCCAGCCCAAAGTCAATCAGCCAAATGCGCCCGCGTGAGTCGATCAGAATGTTGGCCGGCTTAATGTCGCGGTGCAGCACGGGTTCACGGCCATGCGTATGCATGTAGACCAACGCGGCGCAGACCTCGTGGGCGTAGCGAAGGGCTGTCTCGACTGGCACCCGCCCTTGGCGCTCCAGATGTTCAGCTAGGCTCACCCCGGCCACATATTTCATCACGAGGCAGTGCTGTGCGGGCAGATAGTCGTAGATATCGGGGATGTTGGGATGGCCGGGATGGTTGAGCGAGGCCAACAGACGAGCCTCATGGTTGAAACTGGCGAGGTGCTGGCGGCACTCTTCGTCGCTCCAGGTTGGCTTGACGCGCAATCGCTTGAGCACACAGGGCCGTTCAAGCTGGAGATCGTCAGCGAGGTAGGTGTCGCCAAAGCCGCCGGTGCCGAGCCTCCGCACCACTTGGTAGCGTGTGGCAACCCGGCTGCCTGGGGCGAACGGCGCACCATCATCGCCCGACGAGGCTACAGGGCCGATGGTGCCCTCAGCAACCGTTTGCAGCCTCGAGTTACCTGGGAGAGCAACGCCACATCGCCCACAGAAACGTGCTTCAGGGCGCGGCATCGCACCGCAGTTTGGACAACGTGTGAACTCCGGTTTCATCCGCTGCTGACCTTTGCTGTTTCAAAGATACCACTGGCGAACTAGAGCAATCCTACCAGAATTGCGAAGGTTTGTC
>CAIRDL010000394.1 GCA_903877345.1 uncultured Oscillochloris sp.
GGCAACTGCGTAAGTCCTATCTGTATCGGGTACCGGCAGACTTGTATGATCTCTTGCAGATCCTGCTCGCTGTTTTGGGTGAGGATCAGCAGCACCAAGGAACCCAGGGCAATCCGCTCTGACGGAACTTGCGCCAATGCCGCGCAGGCGGCCTTCGTCCCGCGTAGCCCGTGGCTTCCCGCTACCAGGCGGGCGTTCTCGTCACCCAACACGCCCCGTGCCGCCCCTCTGCTACAATGAACCCCGTTACCGTTCCTTGGCCCCTGATACCCGACTTAGGATGGAGCGTGCGCGATGTGTGGGATTTGCGGCATTCTGCACAGCGATGGGCAGCGCCCGGTCGAGCGCGCCCTGATCGAGCGTATGAATGCGCGTATCCGCCACCGTGGCCCCGACAGCGATGGCTTCTTTCTCGCTGGCCCCGTGGGTATGGCGATGCGCCGCTTGGCGATTATTGACCTGAGCGGCAGCGCGCAGCCGATCTTCAACGAGGACGGCAGCATCGCGATTGTCTTCAATGGCGAGATCTACAACTACCGCGAGCTGCGCGCCGAGTTGCTGCGCCACGGTCACCGCTTCGCCACCGACGGCGACACCGAGGTGCTTGTCCACGCCTACGAGCAGTGGGGCGACGCGCTGCTGCTCTGGCTCAACGGCATGTTTGCCTTTGCCCTTTGGGACGCGCCGCGCCGTCGCTTGCTCATCGCCCGCGACCGCATGGGCGAAAAGCCGCTTTATTGGCACCACAACGCCGCCCACGGCCTCATCTGGGGTTCGGAGGCCAAGGCGGTGCTGGCCGCGCCGTGGGTGTCGCGCCAAGTTGATCCGGTGGCGCTGCACCATTACCTCACCTTTCAGTACACGCCCGATCCGCTGACGATGTACGCCAACCTTCACCAACTGCCCGCCGCACACAAGCTCGTGCTTGAAGCGGATCAAGCGCCGGTCGTGACGCGCTGGTGGCAATTGGCCTTTGAGCCGAAGTGGCAAATCAGCGACGAGGAGGCCATTGCGGAGGCGCGGACGCTGCTCAGTGCCGCCGTCGAGCGCCAACTGGTGAGTGAAGTGCCGCTAGGCGCGTTCCTCAGCGGGGGCATTGACTCCTCGCTCATCGTCGCGCTGATGGCCGAACGCACCCGCGAGCCGGTGCGAACCTTCTCCATCGGCTTTGACGAGCGCCATTTTTCTGAGACGCACTACGCCCGCCAGGTGGCCGAGCGTTACGGCACGGAACACCACGAGTTCATCTTTCGGCCCGCCGATTTGGTGCGTGTGATTGAGGGCGTGGCGAGCGCAGTTGATGAGCCGTTCGCCGACCCCGCCGCGCTGCCGCTCTACGAACTGGCCCGCCAGACCCGCCGCCACGTCACGGTGGCGCTTAGTGGCGACGGCGGCGACGAGACGCTGGCGGGCTATCGGCGCTACGTGCTCGACGGTTGGCTGCGCCCGTATGCCGCGCTGCCCGCTTGGCTAACGCAGCGCGTGGTGCCTGCCGCCGCCGCGCTTATCCCCGAACCGTGGTGGCTGCCGGAAGACCGCAATCCGATTACCGGCCTCAAACGGCTCGGCCAATTTTCTTCCGTTACGCAGAAAGCCTCGTTGGTGCGCTGGGGTTCGTACTTCAGCCATGCCGAGAAATTAGCGCTTTACAATGCGGACTGGCAGGCGGCGCTGCTTGAGTTTGACAGCGCCGCGTGGCTTGCCGCAGCCTACGACGGGGCACGGGCGACGAGTCTGCTCGACCGAACGTTAGCCGCCGACCACGTCACCTACTTGTCTGGCGATCTGCTGCCGAAGACCGACCGCATGACGATGGCCCATTCACTAGAGGCGCGGGCACCTTTCCTCGACGCCGCGTGGGTTGAATGGACGGCGCGGCTACCAGCGCGCTTCAAGGTGCGGGGACAGCGCACCAAATGGCTGCTCAAGGCGGCCTTCAGCGACAAACTGCCGCCCGCGATTGCCGCCCGGGGCAAGCAGGGCTTTGGCGTCCCAGTGAGCTACTGGCTCCGCAATGAACTGCGCGGGTGGGCCAGCGAGCGCCTGTTGCACAACCGCGCCCTGGACGAATGGCTCAGACCGGAGGCGGTGCGGGCGCTGTTTGCGGCGCATGTTGCGGGCAAAGTCAACAGCGGCAAGCAACTCTGGGCCTTGCTGATGCTAAGCGTGTGGGCGGAGCAGCAAGTGGGGGCAAGGGATGACGCATCCGCAAGAACCTAAGCATGGTTTCGACTTTGGCGCGAATTGGCAAGCCTTTTCCGCCGCGCATGTAAATGAGCAACGGCTCGCGGTAGCCGCCCAGTCGCTCCGGCAGTTGCTTCAGCGGGATGAACTGGGCGGCGCGAGGGTGTTGGATGTCGGTTGCGGGAGCGGCCTCTTTGCCATTGCGGCCTACGGGCTTGGGGCTGGGCGAGTGGTTGGCATGGACATCAACCCGCGCTCGATTGCGGCTTCGGCGGCGAATTTGGCGCGCTTGGCACCGAACGCGCCGATCACCTTTCAACAAAGCTCAATCCTGGACCGGGCCGTGCTGAGTCAAATGGGAATGTTTGATCTCGTCTATGCCTGGGGATCGCTGCACCATACGGGGGCGATGTGGACTGCCATCACCAATACCGCCGAACTGGTTGCGCCGGGCGGCACCTTGATCCTGGCGATCTACCATCGTCACCTGACCTCGCCGGTTTGGCGCGGCATCAAATGGTTCTACAATCGTGTCCCGCCACTCGTGCAGCGCCTGATGGCCGTCGGTTTCGCGGCGATCATTTACCTGGCGAAATTGGCTGTGACGCGCCGCAATCCGCTGGCGAAAGAGCGCGGGATGGACTTCTGGTACGACGTGATTGACTGGATCGGCGGCTACCCGTATGAATATGCCACGCCCGCCGAGATCGAGCGCTTTGTGGCGGGGCTTGGCCTGACGCTGCGGCGTTTGGTTCCCGCCCAAGTGCCGACGGGCTGCAACGAGTTCGTGTTTGAGCGCCGATGAAGCTGCTTTTTATCATTGATAACCTGCGGGCCGACGGCACTCAACACGTTTTGGGGCAATTGGTCGCTGGTTTGACTGCCCACGGCCATCGCGTGGCGGTGCTTTGCCTGAACGATGCGTGGGACGAAACGGTTCTGGGGGCGTTGCGGCAAACTGGCGCGGAGGTGCGGATCGTCGGCAAGCTGGCCCTGGCGGGCGGCTATGGAATCCTGGGCGCGCTGAGTTGGATGCGACGCGAACAGTTTACTGTGGCGGTGACGATGCTCTTCGCCGCCGATGTACTTGGGCGAACCCTGGCCCGCGCCGCCAAAGTGCCACGCATCGTGACTTCGCTCCGCGCCCGGAACATCCACTATCAGCCCTGGCAACTCCTGCTGGTGCGGGCAACGATGCCGTGGGCGGCTGCCGTGATTGTGAATAGCCCGGCGACGCGCAGCTTTGCCGTCGGGGCCGAGGGTGTCCGGCCCGACCGCCTCGTCTATATTCCTAATGGCGTTGCGCTAGAGGCGTACACGCAGCCGTATGGACGGGCCGAACTTCACGCACGTTTTGGTATCCCCGAGGCGCACGCGCTGATCGGCTGTGTTGGGCGTCTGACCGCCCAAAAAGGGCAGGACTGCCTGCTCCACGCGCTGGCGCAGCTGAACCAGAACGAGGTTCACCTGCTGCTGATGGGGGAAGGCGAGGAAGCCCCGAAGTTGCGCGAACTCGCTAGGCAACTTGGCCTTGCCCAACGCGTGCATTTCGCGGGCTACCGCCGCGATGTGCCGCAGATCTTGGGCACGCTTGATCTGTATGCACACCCGGCGCGTTTTGAGGGTATGCCGAATGCGTTGTTGGAGGCAATGGCGGCGGGTTGTCCCATTGTCGCCACCGACGTAGACGGGAACCGCGAACTGATCGAGGATGGCGAACATGGCTGGCTGGTGCCGGTTGATACGGTGACGACGCTTGCGACAGCCCTAGCGGCGGCCCTCGCCAACCCAGACGAGGCACGGCGACGGGGTGCGGCGGCGCAACAACGCGCTCGCGTCAGCTTTAGCGTCACGGCGATGATGGCGGCGTGGGCACGCGTGTTAGGGCTGTAGAAAATTTAGAGGGATTGTCAAGAACGCTCGTGAGCAGCGAAGAAATATGCTCCAATGCTCTACTTCGCTCGCCGTACCTCGTGTTGTAGCGCCTGTTGGAGAGTCGCGGCGGTCGTCAGTTCAGCGAAGGTCACGCCGAGGCCGACGAGGGTCTGGGCAATCTCGGGCCGAACGCCGACGAGCACGCAGCGCGCACCCAAAAGCGCCGCCGCCTGCACCCCGTTGAGCAACCCTGCTGCCCCGGCGGTGTCGAGCAGCGGGAGCCCCGTGATGTCGAGCAGCACCACCCGCGCCCGTTCACGCTCGATGCTTTGGAGCAGTGTCGGCAGAAACGCCTCAATGCGCGCCCCGTCGAAATCACCGATGAGCGGCATAATCAGCACGCCCGGCAGCACCGGAATGACGGGCAGCGCCAATTGGCGCATCGTCGCAACCAGATCGGCCCGTTCCGCCTGAGTCGCCGCTAAGTGGCTGACCGTTTCTGCCAACTGCAAGCGCTCGGCCTCAAGCATCTGTTCGCGCCGTTCAAGCTCGGTGACATCGCGACAGATCAGCACCGCGCCGATAGGTCGCCCGGCTTGGTCATGCAACGGTTTCTGCCGCAACGCAAGGCTGCGCCCCTCTAGCGCAACATGCCCGTTCGCCGCAGCGCTCAACACCGTAGTCAGGGCCGCACCCTCGTGCAGACCAGTAGCCTGCGCCGCCGGGTTGGCGAAGACGACCGCGCCCCGTCCATCAAGCACCAACACCCCGTCATCTATCGCTTGTACCGCCGTTTCGATGCCGATTTTTGTGGGCAAGAACAGGCGTGTGCGCAGCACCGTGTAGGCCAACGCAAACATAATCGGAAGTGCCTGCACCAGTCCGCCCGTCCCCAGGGAACCGCCCAGTTGCGCGATCACCAGCGCCACCAAGAGCAGGGCAATGCTGATGCGAGCGGCGGACTCGCGGGCGAAGGCGAGGCTGAGCAGCACAAGGTGCGGAACCCACGAGAGCACGAATAGCACCAACAGGATCGAGCCGCCCGGTTGCATCGGTTGGAGGCGGAAGCCGTTGGGTGTCTGCGTCACTTCGGCGAAAATCAGGTGCAACCCCGCCAGACCGTCAATGGTGATCAGCAACGCGGCGCAGAGATACGGCAGGGCGATCCAGACCATCGGGCGGCGTCCGGTGTACCAACTTGGGGCGAAGAGGGCCGCGAAGAGCATCAGCAGCGGCAAGTCGAGGAGGGCGATGAAAGCAATGCTAAGCGTCGCCAACACGCTCGCCGGCTCCGGATCAACGGCGCGGTCGCGTAAGTCGGCGAAGAGGCGCACCAAGAGCAACGCAACGCAGACGAACACAAACAGTCGGGCGGGCAAGTAATCCCAGGCCCGGGCCGCGATAAACGCCGCGAGGGCCGAGGTACAGGCGATCAGGAGGTACCCGATGGTCAGTTCGAGCATGCGGTGGGCCTCGTACGATAGACGTTGTGCGGCTCAGACACCTTGACCATAGACGCGCTGAATTGCCACCCGCACACTGGCGCGAGGCGTATCAGGGCGGCGTGCCACCCACGCCTCAGCCTGCTCGGGGCCAAGGTAGCGCACCGCTAGGCGCAGCCGCAACGCGGGGTCGGCAGGCTCGACCAACGCTGCGCCACTCAGTGAAAGGTAGCGCGGCCCAGCCGCAACAGTCAGCGTAATCGTCGCCCGTTCGCGCAGGTTGCGGGCCTTCACGCTGCCCGCATTGACACTAAAGCGGAGCATGTCGTCGTCATCCAACAGATACCAAACAACCGTCTGTTGGATACTCCCGTCACCATTCAGGGTCGCAACAATCGCGTAGTGCCGTCCATCGAGAAACTCGCGCTGCGTCGGGGTCAGGATCATGATCAACTACTTCCACCTTGCCGCTTGGCCCTGACCTTATTGTACCCCGACTCGTGCGCTATCTCCCCGAAATCCGTGGTGCATTCTGAGGACTGAGCGTTTCCTATGATCGTCAATGGTCAGAATTAGCAAAAGCTTTCCAAAAATTTGATCTAGTTGCCGCACGATGTTATTGCGGCTGCGCGATCTTATAGGAATAGCTGAATCCTTGGCGCAGGGGGTTGACTCCGACCGTTGCACAATGCTATAGTAGCAACCGGCAAGTGATTGGGGTGCCATGTCCGCGTCCCTCAAGGGTGTGCATGCTGATGGGGTTTACGAGGTAGTTTCCTCGCCCCTGTCTTTGTGCCACACGCCATCACAGACGGCACGAGGGGCCGAGCGGGGCATTATGACCGCTCCGGCCTTCTTCATTCTCTAATGGTACGACGGCCCGCAAGGGTCAACAGGATTGGCGGACTGCCTGGGTCTTACGACTAAAAAACCGCCCCCGAACGTTGGGCTCAAGCCCGCAGCAGCGGGCGCTCCTCCCAGGGCTTAAGCGCCTGGGTTTCCGCGCCTAAAGGCAACATATCTTATGAGCGAGCGGTTGCTTGAGTTAGCCCGGTTGCGTGGCTACCTCACTTATGGTGACATTCTTGAAGCCTTTCCTCAGCCTGAACTGAACGTTGCTGAGGTTGACCAGCTCTATGCGTGCTTACAGGCCGAGGGGCTCAAAGTCGTCGAGTCGGCCGCCGAGCTGGAGCAAAACCCTAGCCCCGCTGACGAGGAGGCGCTGAGCGAGTTGCCTGATTTCACTGACATTGCGTTCGACGACCCTGTACGCATGTATCTCCAAGAAATTGGTCAGGTGCCTTTGCTCACCGCTGCCCAAGAGGTGACCCTGGCCAAGGCGATGGAGTCCGGCGATGCTGCCCGTGAGCGTCTGGAGCGCGAGGAGTATGCGACTGGGCGTGAACGCCTGCTGCTCGAACGCGCCTTCGGTCAAGGTCAGGATGCCCGCCAGCATCTGATCCAAGCCAATTTGCGCTTGGTAGTTTCAATTGCCAAAAAATACACCTCCTACGGCTTGACGATGATGGATTTGGTGCAGGAAGGAAACATTGGCCTGATGCGGGCGGTCGAGAAGTTCGA
>CAIRDL010000395.1 GCA_903877345.1 uncultured Oscillochloris sp.
CAATCCGCACCTGCTCAGCGGCATCAAGGCCGACGATAGCCTCGGAAATATCCTCGTTGACGGCCCGCACCGCCTTCAACACACCCTTGCCGCCGAAACGAGTTTTATCACCATCACGCAATTCCAACGCCTCATGAGCACCCGTTGAGGCTCCGCTTGGCACAATCGCCCGCCCGATGTCGCCGCCCGCCAGGCGAACGTCCACCTCCACCGTCGGGTTGCCGCGTGAATCTAGCACCTCACGGGCGAAGATCTCCTCGATCAGCGTGGACATAGTTCCTCCGCATATACAAACGCTTTAGGGGCTATGGCAGCACCAGGGAGCCGCCAGCGCTCGCCAGTATAGCACACGAGTCTGCGAGGGCTACATCGGCGCAAAGTTGCAGGGCTACGTCAAAGTCACGCGCCGGGAGGCTAAAGCCTCCGGCTACGGGTACGAAGCTCGCCTTCGCGGGCTCATCGAGCCTGCTTTAGCAGGCTTCGTAAACGTAGCCGAGGGCTTCAGCCCCACGGCGAACGACTTTGACGTAGCCCTACAAAGTTGGGCATGGTTTGCCGCCCCCCCCGCCTTATGCTATACTGTGCGACGGCGTACGGATGCGCCAAATTCACACACCTCCCGTTGCGGTCGTCTCCTCCAGGGCAACCTGGCTAGGCCGCAAGAAGCGCGAGGTGGCGGCTGGAAACCTCCAGAGGATAAGGAGTAGCAGGTACATTATGACCCAGGCAGCTTTGCAGCGTGTTGTCTCGATTAAGGCGTTGCTCGAGGCCGGGGCGCATTTCGGCCACCAGACCAATCGCTGGGACCCGAAGATGCGGCCCTATATTTTCGCCGCCCGCAACGGCATTCATATCATTGACCTCCAAAAGACCGTCAGTGGCCTCACCGCCGCCTACCACTTCATCGCTGATCTGACCGCCCGTGGCGAGAAGATTCTCTTCGTCGGTACGAAGAAACAGGCGCAAGAGGCGGTCGTTGAAGAAGCCACTCGCTCTGGGCAGTATTACATCACCCAGCGCTGGCTTGGCGGCACGTTGACCAACTTTGCGACCATCAAGGGTCGGCTCAAACATCTCTCCGACCTTGAGGCCCAACGTGATCGGGGCGATTTCCACAAGCTGACCAAGGCCGAGGGGCTCAAGCTTGAAGAGGAAATCGGCAAGCTCAACCGGGTCTTTGGTGGCATCAAGACGATGGAGCGCCTGCCCGGTGCGATCTTCATTGTTGACCCGCACAAAGAGGAGTTGGCCGTCAAAGAGGCGGCGACCGTCGGCGTGCCCCTCGTCGCAATGGTGGACACGAACTGTGATCCCGATCCGATTGACTATGTGGTGCCCTGCAACGATGATGCGATCCGTGGCATCCGCCTGATGACCAGCAAGATCGCCGATGCGGCGATTGAGGGTACGCATCGCCGCGAGACGGCGCACCAGAATTAGCCTACAGAAAACCACGCCGGGGGCCACGCGCTTCCGGCGTGCAGCAATAAGGAGCGTGTTGTGGCTGTGTCCATTGAGTTGGTAAAAGAACTGCGCGAACGTACCGGGGCCGGGGTCAAGGAGTGCAAAGACATCCTTGAGCAGGTGGACGGTAATATCACGAAAGCTATTGAGGTGCTGCGCGCCAAGGGCATCGAGGCCGCCGCCAAGAAGTCTAGCCGTGAAGCGAAAGAGGGCTTGGTTGGCGTCTACGTCCACTATGGTGCGCGTGTGGCTGGTCTCGTCGAGTTGAACTGCGAGACGGACTTTGTCGCCCGTACTGAGGATTTTATCTCTCTGGCAAACGCCTTGGCGCAGCACGTTGTTGCCCTTAACCCGCGCTTCATCAATGTGGCGGAAGTCACCGATGCAATGGTGAGCGAGAGCGGGCAGACCCGTGAGAAGTTCGTCGAGGAGAATGTGTTGCTCGCGCAACCGTTCGTCAAAGATGCCTCGCGGACGATTGAAGAAAAGATTAAAGAGGCGATTGCCAAGTTGGGCGAGAATATCATCGTGCGCCGCTTTGTTCGCTACGAGATTGGCGCTTAATTGTCCAGACGCCACTACGAGGAGGTAGGAGCTTAGCGCTCCTACCTCTTGCTGTACTTTCTGATGCCTCTTAACCTTATGCAAGAGCCGAAGTATCGCCGGGTGCTGGTCAAACTGAGTGGCGAGCAGGTCAAGGGAACTGACGAGGTGGTCAGCTATGATATGCTCGACTTCATGGCCAGTGAAATCGCGACCATTCATCGCCACGGCGTCGA
>CAIRDL010000396.1 GCA_903877345.1 uncultured Oscillochloris sp.
CTGATCACCGAACGCTCCTCCGAAATCGAACTCACTGAGGAGGAGATGCTGGTCATTCCGCAACTCCTCCACTGCACGCCTTGGCAGGAGATCAACACGGTGCTGCGCGGCGCGAACCTTGACGCGCCGCCCGACCCGGTTACGCCTAGCGCTGACGAGGCACCAGCGGTTGTGACCCCGCCCGACACCCCAGCGGAAGCCTCGCCGCCCACCGAGCCGACCGCGCTTGCCCCGGTGGAGCCGCCCCGCGACCTGTACGGGCGGGTCAAGCAAGCCCTGACGACGAACATGGGGCAACTTACCGCTGCCTTGGCTGTTCTCGTCGCCATCCTGACCCTGGCGCTCCTCTTCCGGCCCGTGCGGCTCATTCCCACCCCCGACCAGCCCGCCCCGTTACTCGAAGTAGCAAGCGTCGCCACGGGCAGTAGCCTCAGTGATGCGCCCAACCCCGCCAGTAGCGTCTGCCGCTGGGCCAGCCGGCAACTCGTCGCCAAGCGTTACGACGCCCTCAGTGGCACCTGGATGAGTGTGGCCGAAGGTGGCGGAGTGGCGCTCAGTGCCCCCGAGATTGTCATCACCCTTGAGCAAGTTGCCACCTGCAATGGACACATCGAACTCTCGTGGAGCGTGCAGAACCACAGCGACCGCTCCATCGAATTTCCCTTACGCAGCGACAACATCCGCATTAGCGACGGCCTCGGCAACGAGTACCCGCTCGATGATCAAGCTTCAACCCCGGCGGCGCTGGTTGTCGCACCGGGGGCGCAGGCGCAAGGCAAAGCGGTGGTCAACCGCCCGCTCAGTCGCAGCACGACCACACTCCTCATTCGCCTCAAAGACAAGCCCTTCGGCGAGGCCAGCTTTGTCGTACCCCTAAACAACGAGTAGCGCATGGTGCATGGCCCCAAGATTGTAGAGACGCAAGATCTTGCGTCTCTACGCCCCGCCACTTCACCGCTACTGAACTTCCTCAGACTTACTCACTCGCCGCCGAAACTCCTCCGACACCGGTACGGTCGTGCCTAGTTTGTAATCGTAGGCCACCAGCACCGCCTTGGCCGTCGCAATCACCACCCCATCACCCTCCCGCGCAATCACATGCTCCATCGCAAAGCTCTTCGAGCCAATCGTCCCGACTCGCACCCCAATCCCCAACCGTTCGCCGAAATAGGCGGGTGTCTTATAGCTGAGCGTCAACTCAGCCAAGATCAGACCCATCTCCTGGAGCGGAATATCCATCAAATCAAGGTAAAAACGGATGCGCGCTGACTCGAGCCAACTGGCATAGACCACATTGTTGGCGTGCCCCAGGATGTCCAGATCCCTGAAATGGACTTCCTCCCAATGAATGTACGGGAACGCTGCCAACACCGCCGGAACCTTGGGCATACCACCTCCAAGTACAAAGGATGCAAAAACCTCTGGTATAATAGCGGGCGTTCCGCCAACCACACGATCAGCCATCGCACGGCCCGCCGCCCCGTCCACCTTGCGGCAGAGGGGAACACTATGACCGAACCCAAGGGCACCATCTTTATCATAGACGATGATTTGGCGCTTCAGACCGTACTCGAATATGCCCTCCGCAGCGCTGGCTACAACGTTGTACTCGCCCCTGATGGCGAAGAGGGTCTGCGCCAACTCGAAACGCTCACGCCCGACTTGGTTATTAGCGACATTATGATGCCCAATATGGACGGCGTCGAGGTCTTCCAACAGCTCAAAGAGCGCCTCCAAGACCAGGGCATCCCGATTATGATCATGACGGCGCTCAACCGCAAGCCTTGGTTTGCCGATTTGGAGGCCGAGGGGGCGGTAATCTTGCAGAAGCCTTTTGAAGTCGAACGCCTGATTGCCATGATCAACCTCTCCCTCGACCTCGAATAGCCACTCGTCCACCTCAACTACCCCCGCAAGCACGCCCGCAAACGCCCGTAGGTCACCTCAAGGGTCTCAGGAATGAGCTTGGTCTGGCCTACGATGGGCATGAAGTTCGTGTCCCCTTCCCACCGTGGGACGATGTGCATGTGCAGATGCGCGGCAATGCCCGCCCCCGCCGTGTGCCCCAAGTTCATCCCCAGATTAAAACCCTGCGGTTGGTACTCGGCCCCGAGCACCGCCACGCACCGTTGCGTTAGCGTAAAGAGTTCGGCGGTGGTGACGGGATCAAGCCCAACGAAGTCGGCGGTGTGCGCGTAAGGCACCACCATCGTGTGGGCTGTGTTGTACGGGAAGAGATTCAGCACCACAAAGCAGTGCGCCCCCCGATACACCACCAGATTCTCCACGTCATGGTCAGGCGGCTCTTCGGTCATTGCGCAAAAGACACACCCGCCATCCGTGGGATTCCCGCCGCGCTTGAGGTACTGCATCCGCCAAGGCGTGAATTTGGTCTCCATATACGGCTCTCCGCATTAGACATGTTTCAGAAGCGGGCATTTCGGCTTGTATAGTTGCAACCTGCAACCACATCACATACTCCTTGAGGCTTTGCGGCTTTGCGGCTTTGCGTCAGATCGCCAGACAAGGTTTGCAGCTACTTGACAGTTCGGGCAAACGCAGCGCGTCCTGGTGCGGTAAATCTGCAATCTAAAATCTGCATCTTAGGCGCACCGCTTTAACTTGTCCGCTTATCCACCCCGGCTAAGCGGAGGCCCACCAACAGGAGTGTGCCTGCCACACCTACGCCGATCACACAGCAAAGGCCCGTCGCCGTCAGGGGAACCCACGCGGGCAGACCCGCGAGCCAATCAGCCCAATCGGTGGTGGGCGTGGCTGTTGGTACCACCGTTGGCGCTGCGGTGAAACGATCAGGCGGTGCCGTCTGGGGGCCAGTCAACACCGGCGGCGTCTCCGTCTGCGGAGGTAGGGTCGCCCGCCAAGCAGCATCAAGCTCATCCACCGTGCGGCCCAACACTTGGGTCAGCGCCGTTTCCACCGGCGTCGCCTGGGCAAATGCAGTCACTAACGCCTGCAATTTCGCCTCGCCATACGTCTTGAGGATAAACTCAACTACATTGCGGCTCTGGGCATACGAGAGCAGCGCTTGGTCAGTATCTGTCGGGAAGTTTGCGGCCAAGGCTTCAAGCGGAATCAAGCGCCCCTGTTGCGCCGCTTGCTCTACCATCGCATCCCAATCAGCGTCGCGCCGCACCTGATTATGCGCCGCTAGACCCTCATTAAACCAAAGCGGAACGCCCCCATACGGGTTTTCAGTCGCTTGGGCCAAAACTTGGTGCGACAACTCATGGGGAATGAGGCGCTGGATTTCGGTCGTATTGTCGGGAGCAATCGCCCCCACAATGATTCCCAACCCAGAGAAAGCCTGACCGCCCACCCATTCAGTTGAGTTTGGCTCCAACGCCGAGCGCATATCCTGGAGATCTGCGTACACATAGATCCGCACCGGCAGGGTCAGTTCGGCTCCGATTTCAACCTTGAGTGCATCAAGCGCTTTAATGGCCGCATCCAGCAACGTCTGACCAAAGGCGTCATTGCCTTGATACCACAAGACCGTCACGTTGCGCTGGCTGCGTTCCTTCCAGGGGAAGCGCGGATCGTCGTAGCGCAACTCCTGGGGCGGACTGTCCAACTCGTTGCCCGCCGCATCGCGGATCAGCCAATGGTAGGTGAGCGCCGTACC
This sequence comes from uncultured Oscillochloris sp., assembly GCA_903877345.1. Lineage (GTDB taxonomy): Bacteria > Chloroflexota > Chloroflexia > Chloroflexales > Chloroflexaceae > CAIWXH01. Next base: position 3,644 of record CAIRDL010000396.1, read on the forward strand.
GGGCGGCAAATAGCTCACTTGGGTATCAAGGGTGTGTTGCACCGCAACGCGAGCACCTGCCGTGACGGGCAGATCCACCACCGTCATCGCTTCACCCCGCGTCGCGCCATACAACAACTGCACCGCGACAATCTGGGAGGCGGGCGCTTCAGCGACGAGGGCGAATTTGATGTTGGCGGGGAAATTGGGCTTCGCCTCGCTCGAGACAACCTGCACACCCTGGGCGCGCACCGGGGCGACCAACAGCAGGCCCAGCAACAACACCGCAGCCAAGCGTAAGAGCAATGGCTTCATCAACCTACCCCTCGCTGATATTCCACCGCAGATACGCCTCAATAAAGCGGTCAAGCTGCCCATCGAGCACCGCCTGGACATTGCTCGTCTCACAGTCGGTACGATGATCTTTCACTAGCGTTGCGGGGTGCAGGTAATAGGTACGCATCTGGCTGCCGAACGCATTTTCACGATACGCCCCACGCAAACGCGCCCGCGCCTCAACTTGGCGCTGGAGTTCGCGCTCAAGTAAGCGCCCGCGCAACACCCGGAGCGCCGTCTCGCGGTTTTGGAGTTGCGAGCGCTCGTTTTGGCATGTCACGACGAGGCCGGTCGGCAAATGGGTCAGCCGCACCGCCGAGTCGGTCGTATTCACGCCTTGGCCGCCGTGGCCGCCCGAACGGAACACATCAACGCGAAGATCATCGGGCTTAATCACCACTTCTGGCGCATCGTCCACCTCGGGCATCACCTCAATCCGGGCGAACGAAGTCTGGCGGGTGTGGGCCGCGTTGAACGGCGACAGACGGATCAGGCGATGCACGCCCGCCTCGGCGCGAGCATAGCCATAGGCGTAGGCACCGCGTACCTCAAGGGTCGCGCTCTTAATCCCCGCCTCGTCGCCCGCACTCTGCTCAACCAAATTGACGGCATAGCCACGGCCCTCGGCCCAACGGGTGTACATACGGAGCAACATCTCGGCCCAATCTTGAGCGTCGGTGCCACCCATGCCCGCCTGGATCGAGAGAAACGTGTCACCGTCGTCGTAGCGTCCGTTCAGCAACAGCGCCAACTCGCGCTGATCAAGTTCCGCCTTCGCCCCCGCGAGTTCCGCCGTCAGATCGGCGCGGAGTGAGCCATCATCCTCAGCGACCGCCAAATCAATCAATTCCGTCAGCCCACCGAGTTGGCCTTCGAGCGCCGTCCACTGGGCGACCTCCGTCTTCAGCCGGGTGAGGCGCTGCAACACGCCCTGGGCCTGGCGGGGATCATCCCAGAGACTAGGGTCAGCGGTTTGGGTTTCAAGGGCTGTGATCTGGGCCTGCTTGCCAACCAAGTCAAAGATGCCCCCGGATCAGGGCGAAGCGGTCGCGCAACTCGGCCAACACCGTACTTAACTCTTGCATCGTCGTTTCCTCGTGAGCCATGCCGTTACTCGAAGAAACATGCTACCACAGATTCTGCGGGGTGTGCGCAAAGGTAAACTTGACGAGGCGGTTGCCCTGCGACATCTACAGGCGAGTGATTCCGTCGGGGCCGGAGCCGAGTAAGCCCATACCCGCAACCAGTGGTGTAGGATGCTGCATTCTTTGGGTGGCACATGCCTACAGCTAACAATCCTCTTGAAACTTACGATTCGGATATGTTGATCAGCACGTTCGCGGGCTGTTTTTTGGCTTGTATGTCCCACTGCGAAGGTACCACCGCCGCGAAACCGGGGCTGCCTTCGACAAGCTCAGGCAGCCCTAGCAAGCGACCGCTGCCTGAGCTTGTCAAAGGCAGCGTTTTTTGTGCAGATCACCAGCCCGCAGGCCAAGTTCCGAACTTGGCCTACAAATGCGCGAATGAGGAGCTTTGAGATGTGTTGGCAAGTATCGCTGTTGCCGGAACCGCCGCTCCCCCTGTGTTAGGATACGGCCAACCCTTGTCGTGTCAGGATGGGGTTGGGCGTCGGTTAAGGCTTTAGCACCCGCTTCCGACTACGTCATTTCGTGAGCCTGGTACGAGGCTTGCTAACGCGGTTAAAGCCACTCCTACGAGCGCCGTGAACTGTTACACTGGTTTGAACCTTGCCTAAAAGCCACTCCATCTCCAGGCCGTCCATGACCCAACCGCTGCCCTCAATGCGCTGGCCCAACCGCGTCGCGCTTGCCTGGGCCGTACTGGTGGCGGTCGCCTTGTTTGCGCTTTTTCCCGAGACGCGGTTCGACGACCCGTTCATTACCTACCGCTACGCAGCGAACCTCGCTCATGGTGTGGGCTTCGTCTACAATCCCGGTGAGCGCATTCTCAGCACGACCGCGCCGCTTTACGCCCTAGTCTTGACCCCCGCCGCTGCCGTTGGTCTGTCCTTGCCTGTGATTAGCAATGGCCTTAGTTGTTTGAGCCTCGGTGCTGGAGCGTTGGCGCTCTGGCACATGGGCCGGGTTGCCGCGCAACGTGTGGCGGGAGCCGTGGCAGCCCTGCTCTTCCCGCTTTCGCCCTTTCTGGTGCCGACGTTGGGAGCCGAGACCGCCAGTTTCATCGCGCTGACGCTGTGGGGCTTGGTTGCCGCCTGGTCGGGCCGTCCGATCCTGGCGGGACTCCTGCTCGTTAGCGCAACGCTCACGCGGGGCGATGCGGCGCTGGGTCTCGTCTTGGCGGGCTTTGTCCTTGCCATGCGCTGGGGGTGGCGTTCTGCCCTAACCTTCGGCACAATCTGTGGGTTCGTGCTCACCCCGTTTCTGCTAATGAGTTGGTGGTACTACGGCACGCCTTTACCCGCGACCTTGGGGGCGAAGCGGAGCCAAGCGCAGATCCCTGGGAGCCGCAGTTACCTCCAAGGTTTGCTTGACTACCTCCGGGGTATGGTGGTGCAGCCCCTGTTCTGGCCCACCGTCGGCCTAACGCCACTAGGCTTGGTCGCGGCAGTGCGCGACAACGGCCCCTTGGCCCTGACGGTTGCTTGGGGGCTTCTGCATGCGTTAGCTTACAGTCTCATCGGGGTAACAGCGTACTTCTGGTACTACGCGCCTGCCTTCGTCGGCCTGTTGGCGGCGGTCGCCCTTGGTGCCGAACTGCTGGCCCGTTGGCTGACGCGGCGGGCTGGGCTAAGAGCGGGCCGCAGTGTCGTCGCTACCCTCATTTTCGTAGTGCTTATCGGCCATCTCGGAGCCGTGCGCGACATCTTCGTAGCGCCTCAACCCCGGATGGCGCTGTATCACCAAGTCGGCCTGTGGCTCCAAGCGCATACCCCTGTCGGGTCGCAGGTAGGCACCTTAGAGATTGGCGTGATCGGCTTCTACGGCGAACGCCCGATGGTTGATTTCGCGGGCCTCATCCAGCCCGAAGTCAGCCGTGTGCTTGCCGGAGGCGGTGATTATGCCGCCGCTGCTCGCTACGCCATCGCCCACTATCGGCCCACCTACTTGGTCAACCAAGAGACAACGATGGCGCTCCTAAGCGCTGACCCGGCACTCCAAGCGCATTGCACTGAGGCAGTCGCCCTGCCTGATCCGCGCTACGCCACTCCATTGGTCATCGCCCGTTGCGTCTGGCCCTGAGGAGTCGCTCCACGTCGGCTACGCTTAACAAGGCTGTTTCCGCGCTGGAATGGTGTAAAACTGCAAGGGGTATCGCCAGGGGCACATGTTATAATCAGGCCACGCTGCGTGGGTACGTTGACGTAGCTTCGTTCTAGACTGTAGTCTCATGAGTCGACGACTTAAAACTCTAAGCCGCATCCTGCTGCTCTTGGTTGCTATCCCTTGGTTTCTTTCAACGCTACCCGGTACCCAACCAACCCTAGCGCGTGCCGCGAATGGCGAACGCTATCGCGTCTACCTCCCAACGGTGGCGGCGGGCGACAGTTTTGGTAGGCTCCCCGCAGTCTGGGCTAGTGGCAGTTCCGGCAATTACGCCGTTACGCTCTTTCGCTACAGCTTCACCCTGGATCAGCCGATTCTGACGGCGACGCTCGAGATCTTCGCCGATACACGCTACCAGGCTTGGCTGGATGCCACCGCGCTCGGCAGTGGCCCCGCCCGCTTCAGCCGCACCACCCACGAGTATGACGTGCTGCCCCTTGATACGCTTACAGCGGGCCGTCACGTCCTCGCGGTTCTGGTGCAGTGGGCACCTAACAACCGCCGTTCGGAGTCAAGCATTCCCCATTTGCGGGCGCGTATGCTTGGCGGGCCGACAGCCATCGCCCCCACGCCTAGTGCGTGGCGTGTGCTTGCGAGCCGTGCCTGGAATCTTGAGGCGGCCCCCGTCCACAGTTGGGGGCTGCTTGGCCCTTCAGAACTCCTCGACTTCCGCCGCCTCCCCACTGCTTGGACGAGTCTTGCCTTTGACGATAGCAGTTGGCCCCCAGCGGTGGCGGTACAGCCGCCGGTCGCCGCGTACCAGCCCCGTTCGCTTGAACGCCTCAGTGCGGTGCCGACCCCGCTTACGCTGCTCGCCAGTGGCACGCTGCTCCCCGGGTACTGGGTGGGCGAATTGACCCCAGGAACTGATGGCGTGGCTTTGTATCGCTTCACCCTTAGTGCCCCGACGGTCGTAGCGCTTCAGACCCTCAACGCGCCCGGTCTGCCTGAGCCGACGGCCAGTGTTAGCCTCAACCAGACCTCGCTCAGTTGGCAGGCGCTTGATGGTGAGCCGCCCGATCTTCTGGTTGCTACGCGGACACTCCCCGCCGGAAATCACGAACTCCGCGTGAGTGGCCTCGCTGTGGGAAGTGTGACGTGGCCGTTTGCCATCTCGACCCGCAATATCAGCAGTGAGCGCCCGCCATTTGGTCAAGGCACGCACGCCGGACGACGCCTGCTTTTGGCGGGACTGATCCCGCAGGTCGTCGCCCGCTCACGTCCCGCGCAGAGCAGCGTCACCTTGGTTTTCACGACGACGCCTGCCTACGCGATTCTCGACCTCGGGCGAACGACGCACGGGCGGTTACTCGCCGAGGCCAGTGGCTCCGCTGGCGTGGTGATTGATAGTGGTTGGGATGAACGGCTCTGGAATGGAGCGCGCCCGCTGCCGTATCCCGGTTCGCTGCACCCTGAATGGAACCAGAGCGACTCCTGGGTACTCGATGGCAGCCCACGAACGTTAACGACCATTGATGCCCGCGCCGGTCGCTATCTGCTGCTTGTGGCTTGGGGGCCGGGTACGGTGCGCCTCGACAACCTGCGGGTCAGCGAGGAACGCTACCCCGTGACGCTGGAGGGCAGCTTTGACTCAGATCGCCCTCTGCTTAACCAGATCTGGCAGATCGGCGTTGCGACGCTTTATGCCAATATGAGCGATGCCTACGCTGACCCTTGGCGCGAGCGCGGTCAGTGGTGGGGTGACGCCTATGTCGAGGATCACGTCAATAGTGTGGCCTTTGGTGATGCGTTGCTCTTGCGGCGTGGCGTACTGCTCATGGCCGAAGCGGCGCTGCAGAACAAGGGCCGTGCCCTCGCCCTCGCCCCCAATGGCGAAGGGGTGGCGATGGTTGACTATGGCATGCTGTGGGTGCAGAGTACCCGCGACTACCTTACGCGCACCGGCGACACGGCCCTAGTCGGCCAAGTTTACCCGGCGCTGCGCGCCTTCCTCACCTTTCTTGAGCAACAGGAGAACGCGAGTACCGGGTTGATCGAGCTGCCGGAGGGCCATTGGAGCAGGACGGCCTATATCGATTCGAGCAGTTACCTTGACCGGACTGGACAAACCACGGCGGTCAACGCCATGTACTACGGGACGTTGCTTGATGCGTCTGTCCTCGCCCGCGTTGCTGGTGATAGTGACGGTGCCGATGCCTACAGCGCCAAGGCGAACGCGGTACGGGCGCAGGTCAACCGGTACCTCTACCGGCCCGCCCAGGGGTCTTATGTCGCCGCCATCGTCAATGGGCGCGAGACCGCACCAACGCCCCAGGCTCAGGCGCTTGCCTTAGCCTATGATCTGCCGACGAGCAGCGAGACGCCACGGGTCGCTGATGCGCTCCTTGCCAGCCTCGGCACGCCCGAAACCCCCATTGTGCAAGTGTATGGGATGTTCTGGGTGCTGAAGGGGCTTGGACAGGCTGATCACACCAGTGCGGCGGTTGATGTGATCGAGCGCTTCTTTGGCCGTATGGCTGAGCGCGGCGCGACAACGTGGTGGGAAAACTTTGGGGCGCTTGACCACTACACCGCCAGCCTTTCCCACGGTTGGGGCGGTTCACCTACATGGTTCCTGAGCCAGTACGTGCTTGGCTTGCGCCGCGACAGCCCCCAAACGTGGACTGTCCGCCCCCAACTGAGTGGTCTCACGCGGGCTGCCGGGGCGCTCCCCTTCGGCACCGGCACGCTCCGTGTAAGTTGGCTCGCGCCAAGTTGTAGCCAGTTCACGCTGCAATTAACAGCCCCCGAGGCAACGACCGGACACGTCATTTTGCCCGCTGGTAGCACCAGCATTATGCTGAATGACCGCCTGATTTGGCTTGATGGCACGCCCCGTGGCGGTGAGCCGGTCAGCGTGACGGCCAATGGGATCGAAGTCACGCTTCCTGAAGGCACCTACAACTTTAACATACAACACACCTGTTCGGTTAACTAATGAGCTTTTAGATTCACCACAAAGACACAAAGGCACGAAGATGCTAATGAAGCCGATCCGCCCCCACTTGGTCTTCGCCCTCTTCCTGGCCCTGACGATCCTCCTCGTGCAGGCTCCGTCCAATGCGCGCTCGGCGGGCAGTCTGAAGACCTATCTCCCACTGGTTAGCCGCATGAGTATGCCTTCGATCTTCGGCTTCGAGGCTCGCCCCGAGGTCATTGCCAGCGATACCCGCGTGGTCGAGCAGGCCCGCCAACTTGGGGCGCGCTGGTCGCGGATGAACATTGTCAGTTGGCGGGCGGTACAGCCCACCCTCGACCGGAACTACAACTGGAAGGCCCTCGCCGCCTTCGAGCAAGCCCTGGCGGTGAATGTCTCGCTCAAGCTCGATCCGGTAGTCATCGTTGACGACTCGCCGACGTGGGCCACCGTTAAGCCTACATCGTGCGGAGCGA
>CAIRDL010000397.1 GCA_903877345.1 uncultured Oscillochloris sp.
GGCAACCCGGCGCGGGTCATCCGTGACTTGCGGGCCGCACCCTTGAGCCATGAACAGCGTGAGGCGCTGCCGGTTTATTAGCGGCAAGGGGTCAGGGGTCGGGGCGAGCACATTGACCATACTACATGCTCCTTGCGGCTTTGCGACTTTGCGGCTTTGCGTCAGATCGCTGGACGGTAAAGCCCGCTTGAACCATGCCTAACTCGCGAAGAGGGAGTTTCCTCATGACAACCCTTTCAGTCGTAATCCCGGCTTACAACGAAGAGGACGGCATTACGGCGATTGTTGAGCGCGTTCTCGCCGTTGCGCCAGCGTTGGCCCAGGTCGGCGTGGCGGCGCTTGAGTGTATCGTGGTGGATGATGGCTCAAAGGATCGCACGGCCCAGATGGTGCAGCGCTTCGGCGAACGGGTGCGCCTGATCCGTCAGCCGAATAAGGGCTACGGTGGTGCCCTGAAGACCGGGTTCTGTGCGGCGACCGGCGAACTGTTGGGCTTCCTCGACGCCGACAGCACCTATCCGCCCGAATATTTTCCCGCCTTGTGCCGGGTCGCCCTTGACGGGGCCGACATCGTGATCGGGAGCCGCATGGCCGGTGCTCATAGCGAGATGCCCCTGGTGCGGCGGGTCGGCAACACGCTCTTCGCCACCCTGCTTTCGCTGGTGGCGGGCGTGCGGATCAGCGACAGCGCCAGCGGCCAACGGGTACTGCGGCGCTCGGTACTCCCGTTGATCTATCCGCTGCCCAACACCCTTGACTTCACCCCAGCGATGAGCACGCGAGCGCTCCACGAAGGACTCACCATTGTTGAACTCCCGATTCCTTACAAGGAGCGGAGCGGGCGCAGCAAGTTGAGCGTGGTGCGCGACGGGTTGCGGTTTCTCAAGAGTATTGTCTGGACGGCGCTGACCTACAACCCGGTTCGCATCTTCGGCGGAATGGGCCTCGGGTTGCTCCTCACCGCGCTGCTGCTGGCTGCGTTCCCACTCTTCGGCCAACTCGCTGGCCTAAGCACCGGCTGGGCGTTTCCGCAACTCTTTGCCGCCCTAGTACTGGTCGTGGCGGGCGTCACGCTCTACACCACTGGGACGACCTTCAGCTATGTGGTGGCCCTTTTTCACCAGCGCCCGGTGCGCCAAGGGCTTTTCGGGCGGCGCGGCAACGGGCGCAAGATCGAGCAGCACTACTGGTGGCTCGGTCTCCTCACGGTACTGGGTGGCCTCGCGCTCTACAGCCTAGCCGTAGTCTTCGACCTGACCAACCCAACGCTCCCGCACTCGTGGTTTGCCCCGGTGGTGAGTGCGCTGCTCGTGCTGACCGGGGTGCAACTCGTCAGTGCGTGGAGCTTGGCACGGGTGCTGGGTGAACTGAGTCGGCGTGAGGGCGAGGCCAACGCTGACCTCGAACCTACGCCGGTCAGCGTGAGCTTTGAGCAGACGGTTGGCGAGGTGGGGGTGTGATTTAGCTTGCAGCGGAGCACAGACGCATGGGCGCTTTCGAGCAGTGGAGCCAGACGAATCTCGGCCAAGGCCACTATCTGCTGGGCTACACCTTGGTACTGGTGAACCATAACTGGCCGCTGTTGTTCGCAGTTGGACTCAGCCTATGGTGGGGTACGTGGCTCTATCAAGCACCAAGCCGAGCGCGGGTCTGCTGGTTTTTCGGGGCGCTGCTGTTCGGCTTCGCCTATGAGTACACCAAGCATATTGCGCCGACGCTCCACGCCTCGCTTGACACCGTGCTTGGGGCCGAGTTGCTCTGGCTGAACCTACCGGCCCATCTGCTCGTCGGCCCGTTGGCCCAAGGGCTGATCTTCGTCGCGATGACCTTCTTTCTTGGACAGGGACTATGGCTGGAGGCAGGCATGCCGGGCTTGGCGCGGGTCGTTGTGCAGGCCAAAAGGGAGAGCAAGTAGTGAAACCGCAGCGCTGGGCAAGCTTAGCCCTCCTCGGCATCGGCACAGCGCTGTTGCTTGTCCTTGCTGTGGGTTGGGCGCGAGGCAACCCGGCCCAACTGGCGCATACCTACCTGCCCTTAACTGAGCAGCAAAACGTGACGGTCGCGGTGACGGCGACGACGACCGCGTCGGCGACGGCTACTGCCTCGGCGACGGCCACCGCGTCGGCAACGGCAACAGCCACCGCGTCGGCGACCACTGTACCCAGTGTGTCAACTCCCACGCCCACGGTGACGCTCACCCCAGGCGCAACGGGGGCCAACTACAACCTCCTCGTCGGCCCCGGCTACACCGATGTTTCGCCAAAGGCGCTGGTACGCACCAGCGGCAACCGCCTCTACATCGTCGTCTCAACCTGTGAGCAATACCCTTGCACGGCGGTGGGGCAAGCTCTTCGGGTGTATCGGGCCGCGAGCACCGGGGTGCCAACAAGCTTCACTCTAGTTGATCAAGGCCAAGCGCCGGTCGGCGTGAGCCAGTGGGCAGTTGCCATTGATGGCAGCGACACGCTCCATGTGGTCTGGAACGACCGGCCTACCGACGGGGCCAATCTACTCAACTTGCGCTATACCACTTTTGCTACAACGACCGACACTTGGAGTAGCAAGAGCGAGACGCTAGAAACCCCGCTCGATCTCGCGCTAGACAGTGGCGGGCAAGGCATCCAAAGTGTGGCGCTGGCGCTGGATGCGCGTGGCACGCCCTTTGTGGTTTATCTGAAAGGGAGCGGCCCGAACCGGCGCGTCTTCCTGCGCTCCCGCGAAGGTGGCGGTTGGTCAGCCGCCACCCCAATTGACGCCGGGGTGCCCTACGTTAACAACCAGAAAGCCTGGCACCCGAATCTAGCCTTTGACCCAACGGGACGGTTGCTGGTGGTTTGGCTGTGCGGCTCGTTCAACGGCGACAACGACGGCACGCTCTTTAGCCGGGTGCGGGCGACCGATGGCACTTGGGGCGATCCGCTCAAGGTCAGCGGCGCAAACGCCGCCCGTGTCACGATTGACCAGTCCACGAGCCTTTTAGTCACACCGGACAGTCGCTACCACCTCACTTGGATCAGCGCACAAACCGACTCTATCCGCTACCAGTACAGCGACGACAACGGGCAAACTTGGAGCAGCAATGACCCTGGGGCGGGCTTGCAAGCGACCCACAACCCCGCCCTTGGCTACGCAGCAGGCAAGCTACGAATTTACGGGCATGGCTCACCCGTACCGGCCCCTGACGGCCACGGCGAGAACATCTACGCTTTCGAGGGTTTGGGTGGCCCTGCGGCTTGGGGATCGTGGACGCAGTTCGTCACAGGCACCAATTACGACAGCAGTGTGAATGTGCGTTGGGCGCAGTTCTTCTTCGCCTTCCCCAACACCATTGATCTGGCCTACTGGAACGATACCTACCCGAACATCCTGTACGCAGGCACCGATGTTCGATAGCCGATAGCCGATAGCCGATAGCCGATAGCCGATAGCCGATAGCCGATAGCCGATAGCCAATAGCCGATAGCCGATAGCCGATAGCCGATAGCCGATAGCCGATAGCCGATAGCCGATAGCC
>CAIRDL010000398.1 GCA_903877345.1 uncultured Oscillochloris sp.
CCCCTGACCCCTGACCCCTAACCCCTGACCCCTGACCCCTAACTCCTAACCCCCGACCCCTAATCCATAGCCTCAAGGCCGCGCACCATTACGACCACCAACCGGGTGGCCCGTTCGACGAGGCGCGAGTCAGGCAGAGCGGTGGGGCGCGGCGGGGCACCTGGGGCGGGCCGCGCCAGAATCGTGAGCACCCGGTAGCCGTGACGGCGCAATGGGCCAGCCAAATGCCCAGGCTGCTCAAGGGAACGCGGCTCGGCGTCAATCAGCGGGTCAGCCGCATCAGCCGCAGCGGCGAGCCGCAACAGCAGCGCATCGGCCCCCGCCGCGCCCTCGCGGGTTGCATAGACCACTTGGGCACCAGCCAACGCTTCGAGGGCGATAAAAAGGGTGTGGATGCGGTCGAAGGGATAACGTGGCAGCAACGTCATCACCCCACGAGGATCAGTACCCGCCGCGCCGACCGCTACCGCCCATACCTCCACCCGGTTAAGTTGCTCGATGCGTTGCACCGCAGTGACCATCGTCGCCAAAGCGGCCACCCCGCCGTCGGCAGGCGTCGGCGTGGGCGGCATAAATCCCGCAAACAGCACCAACAGGCAGAGCGTTGCCCCGGCCAAGCTGATGGGCCATCCCGCGCCTGGGAAGAACAGCGCGACGGCGGCACCAGTCGCCACCAGCACAATGGCAGTGACGCGGACGAGGGCGGCGCTCCGGGCAGAACCGGCGAGCGCCGCCAAGCCTCGTCGGTTCTGCGGGGCGTCGAGGGGGGCCAGCAGTACCACGCGCCAACGCGGGGCGCGGGGCGCGAGGCCCGCCGCCCCGACAATGGCCTGGGTGCCGACGATATTCTGGCTGGCCCGTCGCCGCCCGATGGGCGGGATAGGCACCCAAAAACTGTCGCGAACAACCCAGACCAGCAGGTTCAGGGCAAAGAGTAGGGAAAGCAGCGGGAAAGCGAGGGAGAGCGCGGCGGCGAGGAGACCCAGGGCACCGCAGAAGACGTAGACGCGACCAGTCTGTGCCACCGCCCGCAGTTCGTAGGTGGCGACCCCCATGCCAGACCGCCGGAGCCGCCCGTTGACGAAGGCCGCTGCCGCCGCTTCGCCGGGTGAGGTTGCCGCCCGGGGGCCAGCCTGATCAACCAATTGGCTGATCAGGGTCTCAAGCTCGCGCCTATCGTCCTTGATCGCACTATACATCGTCTGCGCCGCTACTTTCCCCGCGTCGTGATGCGGCAGCGCCATGCTCTAAGGCGTTGGCGTCACCGTTGGACGCGGGGTATTGGTTGGGTCGAGATTAAATTCACGGTCAGGCGTACCCGTGGCTGCCGGCGTGATGGGGACGACAGGCGTTCCCGGCAGAGTGGCGCGCCCGCAGTCGGTTTGGCCGGGTACACAGAGCAGCAGCACCAAGTCGTAGCGAATGAACTGATTGCCAATATCGCCGTTGTTTTTCACCTGAATAAAGTAGAAGCCATCCACATCGGGGATGAATTCAATCTGCGAATCGAGCGTACTGCCCCCTGGAATATCGTCATTAGCATCGAGCAGCGTCACCCCATCGCGGTCCGTCAGCACCATCGTCGTATCGGCCCCGGCTTGGGTCTCGCCATTCACGGTATTCCGACCACGGTAGCGTCGGGTATCGGTATAAAAGATGTAGCGCTTGCCCGCCTTGCCAAAGAATGTCACCCAATCGGCATCGCCAGTGGGGCAGAGCTTATGATCCTCTTGGATTTCGTTCGAGGTCAGCAGGTGCCCCTGTTCGGGTAGCCCATCAGGTTCAAAAAGGTCAAAGCAGATCTCGCGCACGAGGGTTGGCGTCGGGCCGTAACTCTCGTCAAGCAGGGCGATAACGTAAATATAGCCCACACCGCCCCGCCCCGCCGCATCGCGCACCTTGATGTAGTAGCGCCCATCGGCAGGGATGCGAATGCGGATGCGCGGGCGGATGTCGCCGGGATTGGGATTAGCCGGGTCGCGGTTGTAGAAATCGTCGTTGAAGGCAATGCTGTTGAAGTTGGCGTCAAATAACTCGAGGCTCAGATCAATTCCCGGATCCATGCGCGAAATATCAATCATGTAGACTTTGCCCTTGACCCCACCAAAGAGCAGCCAGTCCACATCACCCGCAGGGCAGATGGCCCGTTCCTGCGCGGTGTTCACATCAATCACCTTGGCCCCGCTCACGCCATCGTCAATCTCGAAGCCATCGCGGCAGACCGGGCCACGGGTCGGGGTGACGGTGGCAGGGCCAGTGGTGGCGGTATTCGTGGGTGTGGGCGTAGGCGAACTACCCGCGACGATGACCGTGAAGGAACGCGAGAGCGCCAACGACGAAGGAGATGACGAACTCGCCTGCAAAGTCTGGTTAAGCTGTGTCCCTGGGATTGCGCTGGAAGGCACATTGACCTGCACCGTAAACTCCACTGCCGCCGTTCCATCGGTCGCAATCTGGTTGCTGTTTGGGTACGCGAAGGTCACGCTCCCGCTTGCAAGGCTCTGGCTCAGCGTAAAAGTACGTGCATCAACAGAAGAAATGCGGAAGGTGACATTACTCGAACCATTGGGGGCAATGCTGATCGGGCTGGCGGTGATGATTTCCAGCAGATTGGTTTGCGCTAATGGCAACGGGAACGGAGCGGCCACCACGGGGATTTGTTGGACGACAAGCAGGAAAAGCAGCAGAACGATAAGACCAGCAACCGCAGCGTTGCGTAGGTGTAGGCGGCGGTTCATGAGTGGCTCGCGGCTCCCGGCTAGGCTGATACGGCGGAACCGCCCGCATTATACGGGTGCGGTAGGAGCAGTGTCAAGGTACTCGGCGCACCCATGTAGGCGGGACGCCCACGCCCCCAACAGGTTTCTGCCGACTTTGACGTAGCCCTAGGGGCGTGCGCCAGTGGATTGCCGATATTGCACACTTGTGTTACAATCCATACGGTTTGGCGCGTACTGCACGCCCGACGTTTATAGGGCGAGAGAAACATGGGCAAAGTCTCAACTGAGGGCGCGACCGCGACCATGCCGATCACTAAGCCCAACGTTGCCAGTGAGTTGCTGCGGGCGATGCGCCCACGCCAGTGGGTCAAGAATGCCTTTGTCTTCGCCGCCATCGCCTTTTCGGAGGGGCGGCTCTGGCGTTTCTGGGAGCCGACGATTGGCCCTGCGCCTTTGCTGCGCGTTATCGGGGCGTTTCTCGCCTTTTGCATGGCCGCCAGTGCTATTTATCTCATCAATGATTTGGTTGACATCGAGAAGGATCGCGCCCACCCCAAGAAGCGCAACCGACCCTTCGCCTCGGGTCGCCTGAGTCCGGTCGTCGGCATGGTCGCCGCCACACTGTTGATCATCGCAGTCTTGCCCCTGGCCCTCGCCCTTGACAGCAATCAGGGCTACCTTGATTGGGACTTCCTGGTTGTGCTCGTCACCTACATCGCCATTCAGGGCTTCCTCTACACGTATTGGCTCAAAAATGTCGTCATTCTCGACATCCTCGTCCTTGCAGCGGGCTTCGTCCTGCGCGCTGCGGGCGGGGCTGCTGTCCTCGACGTACTGATCACGCCTTGGCTCCTCGTCTGTATGCTGCTGCTGGCGCTGTTTCTGGGCATTGGCAAGCGCCGTCACGAACTGACTCTGCTCGAACAGGGGGCAGGCGAACATCGCCGCATCCTTCAGGAATATTCGGTGCCGATGCTCGATCAGATGATGGCGATTGTCACCGCAAGCATCATCATGGCCTACAGCATCACCGCCTTCCTAGCCCCGGTCGCGCCTCAGAAGCCCTACCCGATGCTGATGGCGACGATTCCCTTTGTAATTTACGCCATCTTTCGATACCTTTACCTGATCTATCAGCGTGGTGAGGGCGGTGCCCCCGATGAACTCATTCTGAAAGATCTCCCCCTCGCCGGAAGCGTCGTGCTCTGGGGACTCACCGTATTGGGCGTATTGCTCATGTTCCCGAATTAGTACTACAACGAGATCTCGCATGCATCACAAAGGCACAAAGAACACAGAGATGCTGAACCTACCAGTTTGATCTTGGTGCGCTTTGTGGTGCGATCATCAAGCGATGGCTCGTTGTCGTATTAGGATCCGTTGGCGGCAATATACTGCCGATTTTTATGTATACCTTCATCAAATTCGGTGGCTCGGTCATCACCGATAAGTCTGGGCAAGAGGCCGCCGATCTGCCGGTGATCGCCCGTCTCGCGGCAGAACTTGCCGCCGCCCGCACCGCCCGCCCAGAGCTAGAGCTTGTGCTCGGCCACGGGAGCGGTTCGTTCGGCCATCTTTACGCGGCCCGTTACGGTGTGCATAAGGGGCTTGTCTCCGGTGCGGATTACGTCGGCTTCGCCCTGACCGCCGGAGCCGCCCTCCGCCTCAACCGTATCGTTGTTGACACGCTGCTCGCCGCCGGGGTGCCCGCCCTCGCCCTTCAGCCCTCGGCCAGCCTCTGGGCAGAGCGCGGCCACATCATGGAGTGGGATACGACCCACATCGGGCGGGCGCTCAGTCACGGCCTCGTACCCGTCATTCACGGCGATGTGGCCTTCGATAGCGCCCAAGGCACCGCGATCATCTCTACCGAAGCGCTGCTCGCCCATCTGACCGAGGCGACCAAGCTGCGCCCCGCCCGCATTATCTTGGTTGGGGAAGAAGCGGTTTACACTGCTGACCCGCGCCGCGACCCCACGGCCCAGCGCATCCCGCTGATCACCGCAGCCAACCTCACCACCGTCCTGCACGGGGCCGTTGGCTCCCACGCCGTTGATGTCACCGGTGGCATGCGGAGCAAACTGGAGTTGATGTGGCGTTTGGTGCAGAGCATTCCCTCCCTTGAGGTGCATTTGATCGGCCCCGCGTCCGGCAACCTTGCCACTATCTTGGCGGGTCGGCCCCTTGATAGCGGCACGCTGATTCGTGCTTTTTAGGCAAGGGTTCAGGAGCTAGGTTTCAGGTTTCAGGTCGAGCGCATCAGAAAGCCGTGCGCCAGCCAAGACTGTAAGGCGGTAGCTTCAGCTTGACAGGTGAACTCCGCAACCAGACCACACGTTCCTTGTGACTTTGCGGCTTTGCGGCTTTGCGTCAGATCGCTAGACTGTAAAGCTGAATTGAAACATGCTTTAGACAAGGTTCGTAGGAGCTTTACAATCTTGGCGAGCGCATGGCTCCCTAATGCGCTCGATCTGAACCCTGAACCCTGAACCCTGAACCCTGAACCCTGAACCCTGAACCCTGAACCCTGAACCCTGAACCCTTGTCTTAGGCCAAAACGGGAGCCGCCGTATGCGCCCCGACGACTTTATTGCCCGCCGACGTGAACATTGGCAGCGGCTCGACACGTTGCTCGAACGGGCCGGGGCGGGGCTTTCCGGCCTGGGGGCCGACGAACTCCGCGAGTTGGGGCGGCTCTATCGGCAAGCTGCCGCCGATTTGGCGGTCGCCCGCCGCGACTTGCCCACGCATCCCGTCGTCGCCTTCCTCAACGGGCTGGTCGCTCGCGGCCACGGCATGATCTACCGTGAGAGCGGGGCTGGCGGCGCGGCCCGCGTGCGCGCTTTCTTCGCCGCCGACCTGCCCCGCGCCTTCCGCGCAACGTGGCCCGCCACGCTCGCCGCCGCCCTGATGTTCTTTTTGCCCGCCGTCGCTGGCTTCCTGGTGACGTTCCAAGACCCCACGCTGGCCGGGGCGCTGCTGCCCGGTAGCGAACAGGTGGTCGCCGAGGTGCAGGCCGGTCACGAGTGGTGGCTGCGGATTAACACGGAGGGCCGCGCCCAAGCTTCAGCCGAGATCATGACCAACAATATCGGCGTCGCCTTTCGGGCTTTCGCCGGCGGAGTCGTGCTTGGCGTCTACACGCTCTACGTCCTCGTCACGAATGGCCTTTTTCTGGGTATCGTGGCTGGGGCAGCTCAACGGTTTGCGTTCGCTGATAATCTGTGGGGTTTCATTGCGGCCCACGGTGTGGTCGAACTAAGTGTGATTTTTATCGCTGGCGGGGCCGGACTCCAACTTGGGTGGGCCATCCTCCGCCCCGAATTGCTCACGCGCCGCGCTGCGCTGGTGGTGGCGGCCCGCCGTGCGCTCTTGCTCATCCTTGGCTGCATCCCGCTGCTCGTTATCGCGGGCCTCATTGAAGCGTTCATTTCCCCCGCACCGTTGCCCCTTGCGGTCAAACTTGGCGTTGCGCTTGCCTCTGGGGTGGCGCTTTACACCTATCTGGTTGGGGTGGGACGCTAGATTTCAGGGGTCAGGGGTCAGGGGTCAGGGGTCAGGGGTCAGGGGTCAGGGTTTAGAACACCTTTGCCGTCGGCGGTCAGCCGTCAGCGGTCAGACTGCCCGGCGCGTGACGTTGACGTGGCCCTAGATCGGCTGACCTTGCCCCTTGTGAGAATGGCACACAGGTGCTATAATCCCCCGTATGCGCGTCCTCCAAATTGCCTGGGAGTATCCTCCCCACATTGTCGGGGGCCTTGGCCGCCACGTTGCTGAACTGCTCCCCTCCCTCGCCGGTCAAGGGGTGGAAGTAGCAGTAGTCGCCCCGCGTCTCCGCGACGGCCCACACGCCGAGTTTAGCGACGGGGTCAGTGTGCGGCGGGTTGATGTCCCCGCTGCTCCTTGGGCCGACTACCCAAGCTTTGTCGCCCAAACCTCGCAGGCGCTACAAACTGCTGCCATCGAACTCCAGGCGCAAGAGG
>CAIRDL010000399.1 GCA_903877345.1 uncultured Oscillochloris sp.
AAGCTTCCGGAGGGTGCAACTTCTTTTCCAGCGGGTGCGGGAAAGCTTCCGGAGGGTGCAACTTCTTTTCCAGCGGGTGCGGGAAAGCTTCCGGAGGGTGCAACTTCTTTTCCAGCGGGTGCGGGAAAGCTTCCGGAGGGTGCAACTTCTTTTCCAGCGGGTGCGGGAAAGCTTCCGGCGGGTGCAGATACCCCATCACACGACCTGGAGCCGTATGCTGGGCATCGCGCTCGATGTCGTCGCGCTGGAACCGTTGGGGCAGCAGGTGTTTTGTCCGCCGTCAGTGGGCGAGGTGCTAGATCGGTGGAGTATCACCGTGGCGCTGGACGGCAAAACCATGCGGGGCACCATCCCGCGTGGACACTCCCGTGGGGTGCATCTGTTGGCTGCCGATGCCCCCGCCCAGGGTATCGTGCTCTTCCAGGTTGCGGTAGACACGAAAGAGCATGAGCTTATGGCCGCCTGTTGGGTCGCCAGGGGATCACGCATGTGGCCGAAGCTCAGCGAGCTATCGCCTATCATCGGGATTGCTTCCCGCACTAGGTGACGGCACGCCGGCACGCCGTCGCCTAAGTGTGGCGGACTTTGCAACCGCCATAACTGTAAAGTAGCCGTGAACCTTGTCTTCGCCCATTTTTGGTATAATGGCGAACGTCCGGGCCGCTAGCTCAATGGTGGAGCAATCGGCTCATAACCGACTGGTTCCCGGTTCGAATCCGGGGCGGCCCACCACGATAGCCGATAACTGTCAGAGGTTAGCCGTCAGCCAATAACTGCGGCTGACCTCTGACCCCCCGATCCCCATCCCCCATCCCCCATGTAGCAAAGCGCACGGCATGACCCGGCCCATCATCTCTGCAGTCATCCCGACGTGGCAGGGTCTGCGTTACCTCCCGGCGTGTCTCAGCGCCCTCAGCGCCCAACTGGCCCCCGGCGACGAGATTGTGCTGGTGGACAATAACTCGCGTGATGGAGCGGGTGTCTGGGCGCGGCGCTACATGCCCGAGGTGCGCGTCTTGGCGCTGCCGGTGAACCAGGGTTTTGCGGGCGGCACGGCGGCGGGTCTCGCGGTTGCGCGGGGCGACCTCTTCCTGCTAATCAATGACGATGCCCTAGCTGAACCTGGCAGCGTTGCGGCGCTGTGGGCGGCGTTGCGCGCTGCGCCGACGGCGGGTGCCGCTGCCGGGGTGCTCACCTTTAGCCGCCGACCTGAAATCGTCGCCTCGGCGGGCATCGTCTTTCAAAGTGACGGGGTCGCTACCGACTTGCACTTGGGGGTGCCGGTGATGGCCTTGCCCAGTCGTCCGGTCGAAATCTTCGGGGCAAGCGGTGGCTTGGCGTTGTTGCGGCGCACCATGATCGCCGACGTGGGCAGTTTCGCGCCTGCTTTTTTTAATTATCTTGAAGATGCCGACCTCGCGTGGCGGGCGCGGTTGCGCGGCTGGGGGTGCGTGTTGGCCCCAGAAGCGCGGGCGCGTCACGTCTACTCGGCCAGCGCGGGACAAGGCAGTCCCTTCAAGCAGCACCTGTTGGGGCGCAACCGTCTGCGCTTACTTGTGCGCTGCCTGCCGGGGCCGCTCTTGCGTGAACATTTCCCGGCAATCATGGCTTACGAACTGCTCGCCGTGGGCTACGCGGTGCTGCGCCGTCAGTCGGCCATCGCCACTGGGCGGGCCGAGGCGCTCCGCGAACTTCCGGCGCTGCTGGCTCAACGGCGCGCAATCCAGGCCCGCCGCACCGCCAGTCTGGGCGCGTTGGCCCGTTGGATCACGCCAGCCCCGCCGCCGTGGGCGGCGCTTCGCGTGCAACAACAGGTGGCCGCGCTGGTGCGCCGCTAAACGCGGTGCGCCGTTTTGCTCATAATGCGCCTTGACAGAGCCGTGCCCCTCTGTTAGAATGCGCATGCGAGTGACGCGGCGTGGAGCAGTGGCAGCTCGTCGGGCTCATAACCCGAAGGTCGCAGGTTCGAATCCTGTCGCCGCTACCAGTTTTCAACCAGAAGCACCCGAGTGAATGTTCACTCGGGTGCTTTGCTGTTCACGTCTACATGGCTTTCGTGCGACCCTTGCTCCAGACCGCTGAGCATTTCCTCAG
>CAIRDL010000400.1 GCA_903877345.1 uncultured Oscillochloris sp.
CCCCCAGGGGACACGAATGCTGCCATCGGGCCAACGGGTCAGCATCCCTTCACGGATGAGGAAGTCGGTATGCAGTGTGAAGTCATCCGTGGACATTGGGGGTTTCTGCATTACCCCTCAAAAACAGTAAATAAACGAAAACAGGTAGACTGATGAGACTGCGCCTCCAAGATTTCCTCAATGCGTCTACCGACTCCACCTTTCGTGAAGTGAACAGGGCGAGCTAGGATGGTCGTTTTGGCAGGCGACAGGGCTTGAAATGGCCGATTCACTGCACAGAAGGGACATTCTGTGCAGCGAGTTGGTGTGGCCTCAGTATACGCCCAGGGTCAAGAAATCGGAGGGGAGGGCGCAACAAAGCACTGCAAGAAGCAGGGGGGCTAGTCAACCGATGGGATGTTCCAGACCTAACCGCGATGAGTATTGGGCGCAGGTTGCAGAGGAAGGAGCACCGATTTTCTACACGTTACCGATTATTTACTGTTTTTGAGGGGTAATGCAAAAACCCCCGTGGTGGATGGTCATGGTGTGCCCTTTGGTGCTGCACGGTGATACGGTCTCATCCTCTGCTCCAACCTCTCCGTATGATCCGTTCGTCACGCACTGTCCGAGCTTTTAGCGGCGGAGGAAGGGCAGATAGCTCAGATAGCTAGGCGTTTGTAGCGGCGGTGCCGCCACGGCTTGGCCTGGTGCCAGGATCTCGGTGCTCGTTTTATTGCCAGTCTCAGTCCCGACCTGCGTGGTCGTCACGGCGACGCTGATCGCATGTGCGCCAGCATTCGTCACCGTAAAGGCGTGATCTGCACCGATAGCGAAGGTTGACGGCACGCTGGCCCCATCTGTGACGCAGGTGCCATACTCGCGGCTATTCTCCGTCGAGATCTCGTCGGTGAGCGTCTGGCAGTAGGTGCCATCGGTCGCAGGCGCGAACGTCGCAGCACGCGGTGTCCCGTGGAGGGTCAAGGTGTCGGGTTGCGCGCCTACCAACGATGCGCCGCCAATGATCATGGCCGAGCCGTCGCCAAAGGTTGTCAGGGTATAGGGCGCGGTCGCCGCCAGCGCGACCGGGGCACCGGCAGCAACGCCCACGGTGACGGTGTAGGTCTGCCCGGCGGGCAGATAATAGACCTCTGGGGAGGTTGCGTTGGGCTGGTCTGGGTTAAAGCTTGCGTTGACCAGCCGCAGTGCGCCCGAGATCTCCTGGGTCGGGTCAAGGGCGGTCGGGCCAAACTGGTGCCCCTCGCTATCGGTAATGAGCAGATCGGCGTCACCTTCGACACCCAGCGTGATCCCAGTATCACTGGCGAGCAGCGGGGCTGGTGCCTGTTGTGAAAGACTTACGTCGGCCGGGAAAAGCATACTGACCGGCACGTAGGAGAGTTTGGTACTCCCCGACCATGTGGTTCCTGGCCAGAGTTCGTAGCGCCACTGGTTCGTGCTCAGATCGACCGTAATTTGGCGGGTGGTGTCACCCGGCCAGTTCGGGTCATAGATAGCGATCGTGCCGACGTTCCCGACCTGCTGCGTGCTATAGGCGACAACAGCGTGACCTACTCCGGGTACAGAGAAGACCAAGATCGCCACATTGCCCGCCTGTGTAATCTGACGGATGGCATCGAAGGTTTGAGCAGGGGTGTTTTGACTGTGGAGCCACTCTTGGATCTGTTTGCTCTGCTGACGGCCCTGGTAGAGGAAGATATAATCCTTCACATTGCTCTGGCCTACCGTCACCGCGCCGTTGATGATTGGGGGTAGGTCGCTGATCTGGGTGAAGCGCCGGTAGAAGGGGTTGAGGGTCGCTTGCTCGGTCGTATCGTTCGAGTCGAGGTAGCGGAGCATGCTCACGGCAGACATGCCAAAGCAGTCCCCCGCACCGAGGCTGCGGTAGGCCGTGCTGCGGAAGTAGGCTTGTGCGCCGAACTTCGGCTGACCATTAGGCAGTTCCATACTGGTGGCGGGGAAGGTGCGCTTGAAAATATCCCAGCTTGCGCCGGGGATGGCGTCGCCAGGGGTATAGCCAAAGTTGGAGAAGGCGCGGTTACTGTTAAAACCGTCGAGGCTGGGGGTGTAGGCACCCTTCACGTTCATCTGGGCGGTGTCGCTGTTGACACTGCCAACGCTGTTGCTGACCTGCACCCAGTAGGCAGTGTTCGCGTTCAGCGACGGTGTGGCGAAGGTGCGACCTGTGGCACCGGAGACTGGCCGACTGGTGTCGCCGCTTACGCCTTCGTACCACTGGTAGCTAAATGGCTGGGTGCCACTACCGCCGACTACATCCAGCGTCACCGCTGTTCCAGGGCGGATGCGCTGACTGAGCGGTTGGGCAGAGAGCGTGGGGGTATTATCTTCGGTACGCTGATAGACACCGTTTGCGCCTTCTGGTGCTGCGTAGAGGATGGCAGAATCACTGGGTTTTAGCGCTACGGCCTGCATACTGAAATTTGGCAATGAGTCGGCATGAATACTGACCCAGTTATCACCGCCATTGGTACTTCGAAATACACCAAGATTATTTGTCACCGCATAGAGCGTAGTAGGGGTATTTGGGTTAATAAGCAGAATAGTGATGTCTGGAAAAGGTGAGGGATTGCTAAAAGCCGGAGGAGGTAAGCCAGAACCGCTGAAAACCCAGGAGTCACCTCTATCATTACTCCGAAATACACCTCTGTTTGTTCCGGTATAAAGAACGGATGGGGATACGGAATTAACAGCCAACGTATTGATAATAAGCCCAGCGGGGTCACTTACACTCGGTAGCGTTGTCGTGATCCATGTAGTACCGTTATCGGTACTGCGATAAATTTCCGATCCGCCAGTATAAATGGTTGCCGTTGTTGGGTCGATAGCTAATGGGCTTACGGATGAATTCGTTGGCAGATGATTGCTAATGTCATTCCAGGTGTCCCCACCATCAGTGCTGTGGAATAGGTGTGGAACGGTTTGTGGCAATGCGGTAGCGAAGAGGTTTTTTGCATCCCTTGGGTCAATTACAATATTTTCAGCGCAAAGGCCACCTGTGCCTAATGTGACACTAGACCAAGTACTGCCATTATCCTTACTGCGGGAAATAGCAAAGCATCCTCCAACATAGATAGTGGGTGTCGCCGGGTCAAATGCGAACGACCGAACAGTACTCATGGGAAAGCTGGTTACTGCATTCCAGGTGACGCCATCATCGTTGCTTCGGAATAATGAGTCGCCTAGACCACCATACCCTCCAGCATACACCGTTGTCGGATTCTTGGGATCTACGCCTAATGCAGCAATATTTTTTCCAGTGAGGCCACTACTTGTCCAACTGCTCACACCGGCAGACGCCGACGGTGCTGCTATGACAAACAAAGCTACCAGGGCGAGTATGGTGAGCGTAGACGAAACGATGCGGCGGCGCTGAAGCATAGGTTGTACTCCTCTTGTGTGCTGAAACTAGATTCTGTCTGTAGACTCGCCCACCCACCCCCGCACATCAATCTGCCCCGTCACCGCCGCCGCAATCAGCGCCACCCGATGCTCCCGCAGCAGCCCGCTCATCTCCTCGGCCTTGGCGATCAGCGTGTCGATCTGGGTGGTTTCGCTCTCGATATAGGCCGTAATAGAACATTGTTCATCAAGTGGTGGCACACCCAGCGCGACATCATTCCAATCTTCAGTTCGTAGCGCTTTTGTGCCATGCCCAGCAGTGTCGGTACGGGCAAGGAACGCATCTGAGAGGCCGCGCAGTACCCAGGCAAGGAAACGTGCTGAAAAGCTGTTGTTCGGATGTAGCGCTTTGAGGTCCTGGTTGATTGCAAGCGGAACAAGATTTACTGAGACTGGAAGGGTATGGACAAGGATCATGCCTCGCACAACAATGATGACGCTCTCTTTGTCAACCAGGCTTGCTGCGCCGCTATCTAATGCGTATTGCGTGATGTGATCTTCGGTGTCCGAAAGGAGATCAACCTTGAGATCTTTTGCTGACGCCCAAGGAATAGTCCCATCCCAATAGCCCAAATTCGACTTATCGGGTGTGCCGCCGCTTTCCATCTTCACCAAATGCTTGATTGGCTTCACCTCCCAATGCGTCGGCACCGCCCCCAGCCAAGGCACACCGCTGTCGCGCATGGGCGCGGCGGGGTCAAGCCCCTTGGTGACCACATGGCTGATCAGGGCGCGGCGCTTCTCCTGAAGCGTGGCGATGAGCGCGGTCTGTTTCGCTACCAGCGTGTCAATCCGTGCCGTCTCGGCGTCGAGAAAGGCGGCGATGGTGCGCTGTTCCTCTTTAGGGGGAAGAGGAAATACGGTATTGCCGATTTGCTCCGCGTTCACACGCGGCATCTTTGAGCCATAGGTGTACGAATCGATAAGCTTAATGGTAGATTCAGACAGGAGTTGATACAGCAGAAATCGCCCATATCATCTTTGTCCAGGTCGGATCGTGAGTAACTCAGTAGTACATACACCAGAAAAATCAGGCAGAACAACCTTGGCGAGATACGGTCGTAATTTTCCAAAGAGGACATCACCCGCTTGGAAAACACCAACAATACTCTCAACCTGCTCTGCTGTTGCTTCAATGAGCAGATGCCCTGTTTGCGACTCGATATTTTCCAGTCCGAGATACATAGCTTCTTCCGGCTTGGTATCTAGTCGGTCATTGATGATGTTCGCGGTATGTTTCAATCGGATCGCATCCCAATGCGCCGGGATCTCACCCAGCCACTCAACGCCGGAGTCCTTGTAGGCGGGGTATCGTGGGAAGGTCATTGCTGGGTCTCCTGGGCTGCGTGTAGGGCGGCAATCGCGGCGGCCGTGTCATCGCGCAGGCGGCACCAAGCCGAGAGTTGATCGAGCGGGCTGCCGACTGGCAATCCTTCCAGCAACTGCTTGCGCTGCCGCCCAAAATCTTGCTTGAACTGCGCCTGGCGTTTGCCGCTGAGCGGTTGCGCCGCCGCCAGTAACGCGGCCTCCAAATGCTCCTTGGGGCGTCGGGTCTGCTCAATCCGATTCAGCGGCGGCAGGTTTAACGGGGCGCGACCGTTGGGTCGCCCCGCCACCCGCCGGATCGCCGCCTCGTCAGTGAGCAGCCACGCCTCGGTCTCGTGGATCGGCACCAGCGCGACCGAGCGGGGCGTCAGTGCGCTTGCGGCCACCGCCTGCGCGATCTCAGTGTAGCGCAGTGTCGGGTCGTCTTGGTCGGCATCACGATGCACAAAATAGAGATTCGCCCCCGGCAACAGTTGGTGCGCCGCACGTAAGCGTAGCGCGACATCATGACCGACGGGCGCTGCCAAACGGGCGAAGGGTGGCACGAGTCCGCTCGCCTCCGTCGCGCCTGCCGCGATGCAGAGGCTTGTCAGGTGCTCCAGGAGCCCAGTTTCGGTCGAGCCCTCACCAATCAAGAGAAACTGCACCCGCATCTACGCCTGCCTTTCGGTCAATGCCGCAAGATCTAGGGTGGGCAGGTGCAACTGCGCGTTTTCCGGCGCAGCCAGATAGTCAACAATGGTGCTTAGGCTCATCGCCGTCACATCTTCCTGGTGCGTGCGCCACGTCCGCTCCAGGGGGCGAAACCGAACCGTTCGCACCAGCTCGCCGGACTGCCCCCGGATGCGAACCTCCTGGGCAAAGAGCAGGTCGTCAGGCCGTTGAAGCTGCACAAAGACCGGGGAATGGGTGGCGACCACCACTTGGCGCAGCGGGTTTTCCTCGTCCGGTACCGTCGTCTGATCCACCGCCAGCGCTTGGAGCAGTTCCGTCAGCTCGCCCATTCGCGCTGGATGGATACCGTTCTCTGGCTCCTCAATGCAGATCAGCCCCCGTGTCTCCGCGTCAGCTACCAGCACGGCCAGCGTCAGGAAGCGCAGCGTGCCATCAGACAGCGCAGCCGCAGGGAGGCGGACGCCGCTCCGCTCTTGCGCCACGATGGTCAACATCTGACGCACATCATCAACCTCAACCGCAAGTGAACTGATGGGGACCAAGCGGGCCAAACGATTGGCGACGCTGGCATAGACATCCGCCGCATCGCCCCCGGCACGCTGCACACGGGTCGCCAAACGATAGAGCGTTGCGGGCAGATGACCGCCCGCGCTGGTGATGCTTGGCGGAGTCTGAAAGCGGTCAGAGCGCCGCATCGCCGATGGCTCTAGGGCCAGAAAGCGCCAACTCTGCATTTCACGGCGAGCCGCGAGGATCGTCGGGGTCGCGGAGGTGTTGGAAGTCCCGACAATCGTCTTTGGCGCGCTTGAGGCAGGTGCCACCTGCCCAGGGCCACGCGAGCCACCGTCTTGGTGTACCACAATCTCCGTCTGACCGTCGGAAGCCTGTCGGGTGGAAATAAAGCCCGACTGGGTCTTGCGCTTGTTCTTGACGACCGCTGCCCGAAAAAACTTTGCGCTATGCGGGAACGTGAGCCTGCTGACGGCCTCGCCTTCGGTGATGTAGTCCAGTTTTTCTTCCAACAGCACCAGACGACCAAGGGTACCCCGTTGATCGGGCGGTTCGTAGCCGATCTGTACGTCGTAGCGCAGAAAGGTCGAGGTCACTTGGGCCGCACGGCCAAAATCATCGCGTACCTGCGGGTCAACGATCAACTCTACAGCAATCCGAAAGCGTAGCTCAGCCTCGGTGTGTTCCCCGTGCGGGGTCGCTCGATAAAACAGATCGCGCAGATCGCTGGTTTCGAGATCGCCGTCACGCACGCGCAGTGCAGCTTCAACGAGCGTATGGTCGGCAAGCAATGAGAGCAAGCGAATCGCGTCAAAAAGGTTTGATTTGCCAACGCTGTTTGGCCCCGCAATACAGGTCAGCGGCCCAAAGTCCACGCGCACGCCCATCAGATTCTTGAACCCGTCCACTTCGAGGCGTGTCAACATAGAGCCATTCCTTCATTGGGCCGCTACCGGAACCGCGCTATGGCAGCACCGGCCCCTTCACAATCGCACACAGCAGATCAGTAATCTCCGCCCCAAGGCGCTGCAAATCAGCATCAATCGCCACCAGCGGACGCGGCGGTGTGTAGGTGTAGAAGTGCCGCGTGAAGGGAATCTCGTAGCCCACCTTGGTCTTCTCCTCGTCCACCCAGGCATCGGGGACGTGCGGCGCTACCTCACGGGCGAAATACGCCTGCACATCCTCCAGCGGCACATTTTCCGTATCGCGCAGGCTCGCATCGGGCTTCGGATGGCCCTTGCGGTCACGCTCCACCGTGCCCTTGGCCGTATAGAGCGGGCGCTCAACCGTAAGCGTGCGGTAGCCGAAGGCGTCGTTGGGAAAAATCTTGCTGTGTTCGCCCGCCTCGAACGCCCCGTAGAGCGTGACGATGTGCGCGATGTCAGCCTCCCCCAGTTCCTTGCGCTTGCTCCCCAGGCTCTTGCGGAGCTTCTGGAAAAAACCGACCGCGTTGATCAACTGGATCTTGCCCGTACGGGCGGCGACCTTCTTATTCGACAGCACCCAGATGTAGGTGGCGATACCCGTGTTGTAGAACATATCGGTTGGTAAGGCGACAATCGCCTCCAGCCAATCATGCTCAATGATCCATGTACGGATCTCACTCTCGCCGCTACCCGCGCCGCCGGTAAAGAGCGGCGAACCGTTGAGGACCATCGCGACGCGGCTGCCGCCCTCCTGTGGGAGGCGCATCTTGCTCAACAGGTGCAACAGAAAGAGCAAGCTGCCATCAGAGACGCGGGGCAGACCCGGCCCAAAGCGCCCGTCGTAGCCCCGTTTCGTGTGCTCGGCGCGCACTGCCGCCTCAACCTTTTTCCACTCGACGCCGAAGGGCGGATTGGAGAGCATGTAGTCAAAGCGCTGCCCGCTATGGCCGTCGTGCGAGAGCGTATTGCCGCAGATGATACGCTCCACCTCGTAGCCTTTGATGAGCATATCGGCCTTGCAAATCGCGTAGGATTCCTCATTCAGCTCTTGGCCGAAAATACTCAGACGGGCCTGGGGATTCATCGCCCGCAGATGCTCCTCAGCGACGGCGAGCATCCCGCCGGTGCCGGCAGCAGGGTCATAGATACTCCGCACGACACCGGGCTGGCTCAACGCGGGGTCATCGGGGTTGAACAACAGGTCAACCATCAACCGGATGACCTCGCGGGGCGTGAAATGCTCGCCAGCGGTCTCATTCGACAGTTCCGCAAAGCGACGAATCAACTCCTCGAACATCAAGCCCATGCTCTCGTTGGACACCTTCGCCGGACTGAGATCAAGGCTAGCGCAACGGCCCACGACCTGATAGAGCAGATTGGCACTATCGAGCTTGGCGAGCTGCTTCTCGAACTCGTAGCGCTCAAAGATGTCGCGCACGTTCGGGCTGAAGCCGCCCACATAATCAAGCAGATTGGCCCGCAGATGATTGGCATCACCCAACAGCGTCGGAAAATCGTAGCGCGAGATGTTGTAAAACGCGTGCCCTGCCGCCCTGGTAAGGAAGACCGCGAGGTCAAGGCCACTCGCTTTGCGCTTGGCGTATTCGGTCAACACCGCTGGTTTGGTTGGAGCCAGCACACAGTCAAGGCGGCGCAGCAGCGTGAAGGGCAAGACGATCTTGCCATAATCCGACTGCTTATAATCGCCGCGCAGCAACTCGGCGATGGCCCAGATCAGGCTGGCATTGGCGGTGGGAGTGGTCACAGCAGCACCTTGGGGGCTCAGCGCGCACGCCCGAGCGGCGCTTGGCGAGACAAACCTTCCTGACGCGGCGCAATCAGTTTGCGCGGGGATCGCGAGAATGCTAGAATAGTGGAGGAACGCCCAAACTCCATTGGTACGAGCAGAACCCACTCCGTGCTTGGCGGCCGGCGAGTGGGTTTTGTGCATGTTGGGGGCCAGTATAGCATAGGGCACGGCACACAGCCCGAGGATAGAGCGATGAAATCCCCGTGAAAAAGACGAGCAGATACGTGGTGGCGAGCGTGTGCCTTGTTCGTCGGAGATCATAGGGCACGCAGCATCCCCGCGCCTCGGCATTCCCCGCCAATCAAGACCTTCCCCTTGGCCGCAAAGTACGATGAAATTGTGATCGATGTGGGGGGCCGCGATACCGGCAGCTTGCGTGCGGCCCTCACGGTCGCCACCACGCTGGTCATCCCGGTGCAGCCACGCAGCTTCGATATATGGGCGGTTGATCAGGTGGCGGAGTTGGTGGAAGAAGCGCGTACGATCAATGCGGATCTGCGCGCCGTGATTGTCCTGAACGCAGCTGATGCTCAGGGCCGCGATAATGAGGACGCCGCCAATGTTTTGCGTGAGGTCGCGGGGCTGGAGTTGCTCACGGTGATCATCGGCAGGCGAAAGGCGTTTCCCAATGCGGCGGCCGCCGGTCGTGCGGTAACCGAGCATACGCCAAAAGACTCCAAGGCTATTGAAGCATTGACGGCGCTGGTCGCGGCTTTGTATCGCTCAACAACAGCGTTATGATTTCGGGGTGATATACAATGGCTATCGCAAAGAAACCAGGGAGCAGGCAGGGAGCAAGCGTGCCGCCCAGCGAGGTGCAGGCCGAAACGTTCATTTTGGGGGCCACGAAGGGGGAACCTGCGGCGGAACATGCACGGAAAGCGCCAGTGATGATCCGCTTTGACCCGGAGTTGCTGAAACGGGTCGATACCGCCGCGAAACGTCGGGGGATTAGCCGCAGCGCGTGGGTACAGTTTACACTGAGCCGTGCGCTTGATCAGGGTGAAGGCTAGAATAAGGCGCACGACCATCGGGGGGCGTGCGCCTACAATGGGTATGGGACTCCCGGTAGAATCGGAACGGAACATACCAATAATCGCCGGCCGAGGGCATTCCGCCGTTGTACGCCATCACCCGCGAGATCCTGGGGGCGATTCTGCCCGGGTTTGGTGATTGATGGATGACTTCCAGCGGGAACTCGTTGCCCAGAATGAAAAGCATCTCGTTGTTTTCATTCTTGCCATTTGCGTCGCAGTTGTTGCGTACATTGGGTACGACTACCTTTCGCTCCCTTTGCTTTGGCCTCAGCTGGTCATTTGGAGATTGCTGGATATCGTCTGCGGCCTTGCCGTGATTTTTCTGTTCTTGCGAAAGCGTCTTTCGGCACTCACAGCCTGGGCCATAGTTTTTGTCTTCAACGCCTTGCACCTTGGCTACTTCGTCTCACTCTACGACGATCCCATGCAGTTGCTAGCCGCCAACGTGAACCTGAGCGCTGCCATGTTCATCTTGCCTCTGGCACTCCTGACGTATCCTCTACGCTTCAGCCTTGCTCTGACGGCGATCTTCGTCGTCAACTACGTCTTTTGGAATGTTCTGAAGAGCCCGTTTTCCTATGCAGAGCTTCTGATCTACGGCGGCACCTTTCAGATCTTTGCCATAGTGGTCTCGCTTTTAGGGCACTGGTCGAAAATCCGTTCAGTCAGGCGGATCGTCGAGTTGAATCAGGTGATTGAACTCAAGAATCAAGAGATCCTCGCGCAGAATCACAAGCTGGAGTTGCAGGCCACGTACGACGCCCTCACAGGTGCGTTCAACCGAGGTTCTGGCCTGCATATTCTCGAAGACCGAATCCGGCTGACTCAGCGCGATGGACTTCAGGTGACCATCGTCTATATCGACATCGACAATCTCAAGTCAACCAACGACGGTTTGGGCCACAAGTTCGGTGACCAGCTCATCTTGGGCGTGGTCGAATCGATACGCGGCGCGATACGCGAGGCCGATTTGGTTTGCAGACTGGGTGGCGATGAGTTCTTGGTCGTCATGAACAACTGCAAGGAGGCTGATGCAACGCGCATCATGCTGCACATCTGTACCCACCTTGAACTGCTTTCAGAGGGAAGTCCGTTTCCTTATGAGATCAGCTGGGGCGTTCTGAGCTACAACAAGGATGACTTCCCGTCTATGAATGTGTTTGTCGAACGGGCGGACCAAATCATGTACCAGTCCAAACAGGCAAAAAAAGCGACGCGGGGAGGTCTTTCGAGGGATAATTGAGCCAGACGAGAAGCAAAGCGAAGTTTGTCGCTGTTAGGTTGGTTAAAGAAGGCGATTATGGCAGGCTCTGACCTTCACGCCGAGTGGCTCTCACTCCTAGAGATCGCCGGCCCATTCCTCTCGCTGCCGGTACTCGACCGGGCCTTCCCGCAGGGACTCGATGGCGTGGGCGCGGAGGTGCGCCGCGAGCTGCGCCTGACCTACCGCGAGTGGGCGACCAGCCCGCGCGATCCGGCCATCCACCAGGCGTGGGTGCGCTGGGTGCTGCGCCACGTCCTGCTGATGCCTGAGGCCGCGGTCGCCCGCCCCGAGGGCGATCTCTCCCGCCTCGCCGTGGCGGTACCCGAACAGCGCGAGACCCTGGCCCCGACCTAGTGATTGTCGCGCCGGGCCGCAATCATCCCCGTGTGCTGGTGCTGGTGACGCCCCCCGGTCAAGCTCTCGACCGGCCCCCGCCGGCGCACGCTGGAAGGAGCCCCTGACCACGCGCATGATGGCATTGCTCCACGGCACCGGCGTGCGCCTTGGCCTCGTCACCAATGGCGAGCAGTGGATGCTCGTGGACGCGCCCAGGAGCGAGACCACCGGCTTTGTCACATGGCACGCCCGGCTCTGGTTGGAGGAGCCGCTGACCCTGCGAGCCTTCACCAGCCTGCTCGGCGCGCATATGCTCTTCGGTCGGCCCGAGAACGCATCGCTGGAGGCGCTGCTCACGGCCAGCGCCAGCGACCAGCAGGAACTAACCGACCAACTCGGCCTCCAGGTGCGTCAGGCGGTTGAGTTGCTGGTCTCCGCTATTGATGCGGCTGACCGCGAGCGTGATGGTGCCCTCGCCGCGAGCATCCAGGCCGACCCGGCGTTCGCCCGGCGCTCAGTTGAGGAGGTGATCTACGAGGCTGCGCTGACCGTGATGATGCGCTTGGTCTTCCTGCTCTCGGCGGAGGAACAGGGGGTGTTGCTGCCCGAGGATGGACTCCCGGTAGAACCGGAACGGAACATACCAATAATCGAGACCGTGTACAACCGTCATTCCCGCGTGCGCTGGATGGTGCGTCGGCGCTGGCGTAGCTCGGCGTCAGCAACCGTAGCGCTCTGCTCCGTAGCGCAGGGTCAGGGTCTCGCGCCATCACACTGCGGATGCAGATCTGAACTGAGTATCCGCCATCGCTCGGGCGTACCAATGCCTCAATGGCGGCAGGTACGCAATGCAGATTTTTCGGTTTGATAGCGTGGCGCGACTCCCTGATAGTCCAGTTCTGTGTGCCCGTTTCGGTGGCACGAGACCCTGAAGGATCACTGTAATCTCCTGGTAATTTATATACCTGGCAGGAAATCTCCTGTAGGCATACACTGAATCTATGTTACCGTTCTGATCAATAATAAAAACATGTTTAAAAGAAAACAGCTTTTGTTATTCAATCCATTTGCCAAAACAGATCTTTATTGTGCTGGTTTTTGTGATACCGCTGCGTGGTTATTAACCCGACAATGGAAGGATCTCAAAAGCCCTGGATTCTACTCACTGAGGTTCGGATGACGACCCCCGCGCCAGCTTGGCCGGATTGTGGGTGCGATGTTCGCGATGACGGGACGAATCACCATGCTGGAACTCTCCCGTTGGACGGGTGACGATGACTAATTGCGGTTCCACATCGAATTTGTGTTCCGCAATGCCAAGTACTACTGGAGTTTGGAGGACTTCACGGTCATCAAAGAAGTCACCCTCACGCATGCCATGAACCTATAGCAAACCTATCGGGGTTGTAAAGCCGGGAGGTTGAAGCCTCCGGCTCTGTGGGTACGAAGCC
The DNA here is from genome assembly GCA_903877345.1 of uncultured Oscillochloris sp. Lineage (GTDB taxonomy): Bacteria > Chloroflexota > Chloroflexia > Chloroflexales > Chloroflexaceae > CAIWXH01. Next base: position 12,759 of record CAIRDL010000400.1, read on the forward strand.
TGTCTTCGCAGGCTCAGCGAGGCCTCGTAGGCGACCTTTGTACCCGTAGAGCCCGCAGCTTCAGGATGCTGTTGGCGGAATCGCCCAACACCATAGTTGAGCCGGGACCTCCGCCGCGTTCTGATGCAGAGAAGGGCTGATCTCGTATTAGCGTTGGACTGGCAGAACGGGGATTCGCCGACAGCATCCTTCAACCGTCGGGCAACCTTCACGATCTGAATAGGATTGCTATAGCCTTCTTCATGTTGAACCAGAGTTGTCATCTCATGCGGGATCGCCGGGATACCGACCCGAACCGCGGCGTGCTGGATCGCAAAGCGCACTACCAAAGGCCTTCTGATGCAAAAAAATGAAACCAACCTTATACGTATCCGTGTCGAAACCGTGTAAAACTCCGGGAAATCCTGGAGAGCCGGTATTGATTATTTACTTTGCTTATTTTACACAAGGCTTTCTGAATCCGTAAAACAGAACCATTCTCACAGTTACGTCGTTGTTCATGGAATCGCGGATCGCATCAGAACGCCATTCATCGGAATAATGAGCGAACGGGTGATGTATGCGCTCACGTCGTAGTACGCGCTGGTTTTTCCTCTTGTTCTGTCTGAGCATAGGGCTATTGCTGGGCGTTACGGCGGTCATTCCGACGCATGCTGATGAGCAGCGTGCGTACAGCATTACGCCGCAGGGCAACGACAGTAACTGCGATTTTATTGCCGTCGCCAATGGGATACAAAATATCGGTGGCGACGGTGAAGGTGCTTACCTGCTGGCCCGTACACTGATCCCGCAAGCTGGGCGTGACTACAAAGAGGTATTTTATACACTCTTTGGCTCACAGGGTTCAGATCAGCCATTCGCCCCAGACAATCTCGGCGCCGCCCCCGAGGCATTTAGCGGATTGTATCAGGCGCTCGGCTATAACGCGGTCGCGGTCGCCGCACCGGCGGGTGTGATCGATCTCGATTTTACGCGCGCGATCAGGGATATGCTTGCCGCCGAACCGGATCGCGCCTTTGCCCATGTCTGGATCACACCCTACGACTACGACCCGATGGCGCGCGTCCTCTCTGTTGAGGAGACCGGCGAGCAGGAGCGCATGCTCTACCCCTATCACGAAGTAGTGGTGATGCTTGCATCTGATCCCGAGCGCTTCGTTGTCCTTGATGGACTAGTGGGCTACCCGTATGAGCTTTCGCTTTCCGACATGGCCTATCTTCTGCGTGGCTTTAACAGCGTGATCGTTGTGAGCCGCAATGATGGAAGCTTTGAAGATCATCAGAGGTTCCAGATCAGCCGGGAAGGACAGCCCTATGTGGTTGCGCCCTTGGGCGGCCCCTACCTATCGTTTGCCCGTACGCGCTTCAGAGAAGCGTACCAGACATGGGGCAGGGTGATCGGACAGCCGCTCAGGGTAGTTGAGCGCGGACGATCGACAGTGCTGGTTCCGGGCGAGTACGTGCAGTATGTGGGAACCTATGCTGACGGCGTGACCTTGGCACAGCTCGGATCGCGTATGGCCGAGGAACTTCTCCAGGCCGGACTCATCGCGCCTGAGACCGTGACTCTGAGCGGGTCAGCGGATCTGACGAACGGCATACTGCTGTGGGTTGAGGGTCAGTTTGGCTCAGATGAGCGATTCCATCAGATGTTTGGCCGAACCATCACCCCTGAGTTTTGGCTCTCTGCGGAGCAAATGCAGGCAGTGCTCCCTGCAAGCGTGACACTCGCTTCTGATAGCTACGCACAGCCCGATGGGTATATTGTCGTACTCACCGAACGTGCGATGATCGTCTGGACACCAACCTGCGGTGCCTGGCTTGTCCCACTTGGACAAGTGTATTATCAGCAGATGCACCATCGTCTGGGCATGGAATGATCGGATCGAATTCACTTTTGGACAAGCGTGCATGGCTTCCTCGAGGTGTCGGTTTCGCCTATCAGATGGAGATCTAGCATGGATCAGCGAACTCCCCACTTACGGCTCCCAGCCTCCCGCGTAGGACTGCTGCTTGGCTTGATAACGATCATCCTCGTGTCGACATTCCTGGCGTCAATGTTCACCCCGATGGGAACCCATTCGGCAGCAGCTCAGGCAGAGCCGACACAGATGCCCAGTCAGAATCAGGGCGAGCTAGATTTCGTGCTGTCCAGCGGTTTTCCCGTATCTGTGGCTGTGACTGGCGATAGAGCCTACCTTGGCATCGGATCGAAGGTTGTAGCGATCGATGTGACTGATCGTACCCGCCCGCTGCTGATGGGTCAGAGCGTGCCCCTGGCCGATAAGATCTGGGATATTGCTATCCAGGGTGGCTACGCCTACGTGGTGACCGATCAGAACGACCTACATATCTTCTCGATTGATAACCCCCGCAACATAGAAGAGGTTGGTAACCTGGATTATCCCGATACGTCGATAAACGGTGGGGTTGTGGTGGTCGGGAGCTATGCCTACGTCGTCCATGGCTACCTGGGCCTGTCGATCATTGATGTGTCTGATCCCAAGTTCCCACGGGAGGTCTCCTCGTATAACGAAGCGGCCTCACAGCTTTATATGTATGATGTAGAGGTGGTCGGGAATATCGTCTATGTAGCCACCAACCTTGGCTTCTTCGCTCTGGAAGCCGCTGAAGCCATGTGGATCTATAAGCTTTCTTCTTACGCTATCAATACGTCAAACAATGTAGCTATTGCTGGCAACTATGCATACCTGGATGAGTATGCTGGCGGTGCTCCCCCGTTAATCCTGAATATCTCCAATCTGAGTTCGCCCCGCAAAGACAGCGTGATGCTCGATCATCGACTAAATTCTCCAGTGACCGCCATTCAGGCCGACGCTAACTATGCCTATCTGACTAGTTGCTCGAGACTCTATGTTGTCGGTGTACACGATTCATTAGACATTATCGGAAATAAGTAGTATACTTCCATCACTTATGGAAATCGTCCATACGATGGGAGGACATGCATGCGGTTGCGCTATGACGATGTGAAAGATGATCCGACCACGCTGCGGGCATGGACTGGGATGGATCGCGTTGAAATTGAGCAGATCCTACTGACCTTTGACCTGGCTTGGGAAGAACATCGGCGTACGTATCATCGTCCGCTAACGGAGCGAAAACGAGTACTTGGTGCTGGACGAAAAAGCCAGGTAGCGACGCCTATCGATAAGCTGTTTTTCATTCTGGTCTATTTCAAAATATATCCCCTCCAAGAAGTGATGGCCACCCTCTTTGGGATGAGTCAGAGCCAAGTTAATGGGTGGATTCATCGGTTGACTGCGGTGCTTCAAGCGACTCTCGAGACAGATCTCTACCTTCCCGCACGGGATGCCGCCACCTTAGAAGCGGTCCTTGCCGAATGTGCGCGCTATACCTTCGCGATTGACGGGACGGAACGCCCCATCCAGCGTTCCAGCGACGACGTGATCCAACGACAACCGTACAGCGGTAAAAAAAAACGCACACGCTTAAAAACGTGGTCGTGATCGACCTCGGAGTACGCAAGGTGCCGTTCCTGAGTACGACGGAACCAGGGTCCAAGCACGATAAAACCATTGCGGAACGGACGGACTTCCGCTTCCCACCAGCGAGCGAATTGTATCAAGACCGTGGGTTTCAGGGCTTTGTGCCAATGGATGTGGTGATCTATCAGTCGATCAAGAAACAACGCGGTCAGGAGCGAACGGATGCGGAGCGCGCGCATAACCACTTGGTGGGGCAGATCCGCGTCGCTGTCGAGCATGTCCTGTCCGGGGTCAAGCGCCTGCGGATCGTCAAAGAGCGCTTCCGCAACACCAAACCTCGCTTCGCTGACCGGGTCATGCTGATCGCCTGTGGCTTGCATCATCTCCGGCAGGACGTCCGTCATCCTGTCGCCTCGATGGTCGGAGGGTGTTTGCCTTAATTCCGATAATGTCTATTGCCGTGTTGCACCAACGCCTTGAAGAACAAGGGCACGATTTCCTGCAACGTCTTGATTGCAATGGGGTTTTGCATCCCAATCACCGCCGGGATGCCTGCGCGTGCGAGCCGTGGCCCAAGCGCACTGAAATGATCATAATGCACTTCGCCCGAACTAGAACACGAAGCCAAGAAGACGAGCAGTGGGCGACCCACGCTCAGCGCCTCAACAAAATCGGCGACGCTGATTGGTGCTGTCTTCCCCTGATCATCCTCCAACAAGAGACCGAACTCCTCGCCACGATACCCATGACAGACCAGATAGAGGATTTGCACCGGCGTATGCTGGAGTTGGCGCTTGCATTCCGCAAGCGTCGGCAGCCCGGCACCTCCGTCACGGGTAAGCACTGTCAGTTTGATGGGCACAAGCGCTTCGCTGAAGATGGTATGCAGTTGGCGTTGTTCGGCAGTCGTATCAATCGAAGCAAGCGACCACCCAGAGGTAATATCCTTCGGGTTCGCAATCACGGCCAGCGCATGCACATCCGGACGTTCCGATCTTTGAAAACCCTCCATCTGGCCGGTGACAATCTGCCGCGAGAACCACACCTTGCCGCCGTAGACCAACGGCTGTTTGGTCTGTGGGTGCCGGAGGTGTTCCCAAGCGATGCTATGGAGTCCTTCATCTTCTGGATCGAGGTCAAGCCGAAGATGCACGTTGTTCCCGGCCATTGCGAACGCGCAGAGTTTGGTAAACTGCGTGCATAGCGCTTCTGAGCTGAAGAGCGCATTGGTGAGGTAGTTGCTATACATCTCGGGCGCGTTAAAGTGCGCGTGGAGGTGCGTCTGATCAAGGCTGAACTGGGCGAGAACCGGCCCCCCCGAGAGCATCGCCCCCGTTGCGAGATTCCCACTGATGGTTGCTTCGACCGCGTAGACCATTTTGGTCTGGCTCGTGCGCCGAATGCGAATGGTGTATTCAAGGTGGCTCATGAACCGATCCCCTTGGGTAGCAAGCAGTGCCGACGTAGCGCTCAACCTTTCACGCTGAAGATGACC
>CAIRDL010000401.1 GCA_903877345.1 uncultured Oscillochloris sp.
CGAGCAGCTGCACCTCTCGTCCCAGGTGCGCGGCGAGGTCGAGTGGTTGTTGCGCGCCTACCTGCGCCAACTAATCGAACGCGACCTCAAATCCGTTGCTTTTCTCGATGACATGAAGGGTGTCGAATAGGAGCTACGTCAATGGCCTACATTGACAGCCTACTTGGCCACGGTGAGCAGATCCTCTATGTGGCCCGTCAGCACCTCTTTGTGTTGTTCGCCAACATTATCACCGAACTGGCGCTGATCGCCCTTTTCGTAGCGACCGGGGTAGCCTCGAATATCGCATTCGAAAAAGCCCCTTATTCCATCAACGGAATTGCTGCTAATACCCTAATTTTGCTGATCTGCATCGGCATCAGTATTTTAGTGCTGATTAGCGGTTTTATGGACTATTTGCGCTGGACTACTGAGCAGTATGTGGTCACTGATCGGCGTGTGATGCAGATCCGGGGCATTCTCAACAAGCGCGTGATCGATTCGTCGCTTGAAAAGATCAATGACGTTGAACTACGCCAAAGCCTCTTCGGGCGCATGTTGAACTTCGGCACCGTCGAGATTCTGACCGGATCAGGTGAAGAAGGGGTCAACGTCATGGATCGCATCGAATCCCCGCTCACGTTTAAGCGGGCGATGATTGATGCGAAACAGAGCCACGAGCGCGGGTTCATCGCGCCTCGCACCCAGACCCCACCGCCGGTCGATCTGGTTGACGAGCTAACCCGCCTCGCGGGCCTCCGCGACCGGGGCATTCTTTCGCCCGCCGAGTTTGAGGCCGAGAAGCGTGAACTGCTCCTCCGCCGAGGGCGCTGAGCTATGTACGATCAGATCGAGCGCGCCCGCGCCAGCATAGTCGCGCACACTGCCCTGACCCCGCAGATCGGGCTTATTCTCGGTTCGGGCCTGAATGCCTTGGCCGATGAGCTCGATCAGGCGACGGTCATCCCTTACGCGGCGATCCCCGGGTTCCCGCTACCCAGTGTGCCCGGTCATCGTGGTGAGTTGGCTCTTGGGCGCTTGGCGGGCCGGTCTGTGGCCGTGCTGCGCGGGCGCTGCCACTTCTATGAAGGCCACACCATGCAGGCACTCACCTTCCCTGTGCGCGTGCTGCGTGCCCTGGGTTGCACCACCCTGCTGATCACCAACGCCGCCGGTGGCCTGCACCCCACTTGGCATGTTGGCTCCATCATGCGTATCACCGACCAGATCTTCTTGCCTGGGATGATGGGCCAGCATCCCCTGATCGGCCCCAACGACGAGCGCCTCGGCCCGCGTTTCCCGGCGATGGTCGGGGCTTTTGCCAATGAGCTTGGCCCTATCGCCCACGCGGTTGCCGATACGCTCAGCCTGGCCTTGCACGAGGGCGTCTACTGTATGCTCGCTGGCCCTGCTTTCGAAAGCGCCGCCGAACTGCGGATGCTGCGGGCGCTTGGGGCTGACGCCGTCGGCATGTCTACCGCGCCCGAAGTGATTGTGGCCCGCCACGCCGGGATGCGCGTCCTTGCCTTTTCGCTGATCACCAACCTTGCGCTACCCGACGGCCCGCCCGCCAATCACGCGGAGGTGCTGGCTGCGGGTGAGCAGGCCAGACCTCATTTCGCCGCCTTGATCCGTGGTCTGTTGGCGCAACTGTGAGCGATTGTAGGTGCGGC
>CAIRDL010000402.1 GCA_903877345.1 uncultured Oscillochloris sp.
AGCGCAAGCATCACCGCCGTGACAATTGTGTTATCCGCCGAGTGCATCAGCAGGTGTTCGCCCTCAACCGCGAAGTCGGGTACATCCCAAAGCGCGTGGCAATTCGCTGGAATTGGGCTAGGCGTCTCGACTTGCACATACGGCTTGCCGGCGAGATGAAGCGCGACCAGCTTGCCTTTGGTCAAAAAATGGCCTTCAGGGTGAAAAATCCGCAACGGAATTGGAGCAACCTCGGTAAGTCGCTTGATCCGGTCAAGGCCGAGACTGCCCAAAGCAACGCCGCCGCCGCGCCCGTCGAGCACCAGCGCCGGGTGGTCAAGATGCGAATCAAACAGCACCGGCACGCGGGGCTGGCCGCGCCGAAAGTTGACGTACAGCGCGTAGGTGTCGCTGGCGTAGGTGCCTTCAGCCGGGTTGCCGAGGCCCTGCGGGCGAATGTTCAGTTCCGCCAAAAACTGAAGCACCTGCCGCAACGAAGCTCGGTGGAGATAAGGAGCCTGCGGAATAGCCCCCAACGTCTGCGCGTATGCCAGAATCCGCTCAAGCATCAAAGCCTCATCTTTCCGCCGTGTGGTCATGCTGCGCCAACCACTGTGCAATTCCGTCCCGCACGGCGGCAAACTCGTCCCAAGGTTGGTCAACGTAGCCGTAGGTAATCACGCGCTCGTGGCCTTTACCAGCAATAATCACGACATCGCCCGGTGCCGCCAAGGCAATCCCGGTGCTAATCCCGGCGCGGCGGTCGAGCACACGCCAGAAATCGGTGCCTTCACGCCGCCCCACCTCCGCACAGCCTGCGGCGATCTGGTGGGTGATCGCGTCAACATGCTCGTCGTACCAGTCCACCGAGGTAATGACCAACTGGTCGGCCATCTGACCGGCGATGCGCCCCATCAGCGGGCGTTTCGAGCTATCACGCGGGCCACCCGAAAGCCCAAACACGAGAATGACGCGCCCGTGGGTCAATTGGCGGGCAAACGTGAGGATCTGCGTGAGCGCATTGGGCGTGTGGGCATAGTCTACATATACCTCGAAGGGCTGCCCCTGCGCCACCCGCGTCATACGGGCCGTGATCTGTTGCACGGCAGCCAACCCTTGCTGGATCGCCGTTACGGGTACCTGCAAGGCGACACCGACAGCACTAGCGGCGAGGGCGTTCGCAACATTGTGTGCGCCCGGCAGCACCAAGCTAAGCGGGAACGCCCCAACAGGTGTGTGGCAGACAAAGTGCGTGCCGGTCGGCGTATACACAATGTCAGTCGCGTAGACATCGGCCTCGTCGCTGAGGCCATAGCTCAGTTGTTGATCAGCCGCAAGCTCGTGCAGTAGTTCGTAAGCGGGATCAGCGCGATTGAGCACCGCAACCTTCGGCACATCCAGCTTGACGAGTGGGTCGTTGCGGAGGCTACGGAACAATTCGGCTTTGGTATCGCGGTACTGGGCAAACGTCCCGTGATAGTCAAGATGTTCGTGGGTGATGTTAGTGATGACGGCCACATCAAAACTACAACCAACCACGCGCTGTTGGGCCAAGGCGTGAGAAGTCGTCTCGATTACCGCGTGGGTACCCTGCGCCGCCACGATTTGCGCCAAGTACGCCTGAAGTTCTGGTGCGCCGGGCGTCGTCGTGTGTACCGCCGTCTCAAGGTGGTGGTCGCCGATGGTGGCCCCCAAGGTCGTCACCATGCCCGCCGTATACCCTGCAGCAGTGAGCAGACTGCGGATGAGTGTTGTGGTCGTCGTTTTGCCGTCGGTGCCGGTCACGCCGATCATGCGTAAGTGGCGGCTCGGCATGCCATTGATGGCGGCAGCGGCTAAGGCCAGCGCCAGCCGCCCATTAGGGACGATCAGATACGGACTGGTACCCAGCGCGTCCAGTGCGTGCTCGCCAATCACGGCCACTGCGCCCCGGCTGAGCGCCTCGGCGATGAAGCTATGGCCGTCAAAGCGCTTGCCGCTCACCGCGACAAAGAGGCTGCCCGCCGTCACGTTCCGGTGATCATCAGTGATGTGCAGGATTGTGGGGTCACGCGCAGCCAGAGTGGACACCACCGTATGGGTTTGGAGCACGACCTGAAGTTCAGAAAGCCGCATGCGTTCTTATCCTGCTAAGCCGAGACTGTAGATTGCAGATTGCAGATTTGCCGCAGCATGACGCGGGACATTCGCCCAAGAAGAGGTAGAGACGCAACATAGTGCGTCTCTACGCCCTGCCACGAGGTAGAGACGCATGTTTCAAACCAGCTTTACCATCTAGCGATCTCACGCAAAGCCGCAAAGCCGCAAAGCCGTGAAGTCGCGAGGAGCATGTGGTGCAATCGCGGAGTGCAACGATCAAGCTGGAATCATCGCTTCTGAACCTCGCCCTAGAACGGAATATCGTCGTCGCTCTCAATTGGCTGTGGCTGGTTGCGTGCGGGGCTGCGGGCTGGGGGACGCGAGGCCGCCGGTGGGGACGGCGGGGTGGACGGGCGACTGCCGCCGCCGTTCGTAGCGCCTACCGGGGGACGGCGAGCCGGGGCGGGTGTATCTTCCTGATCCTCGTAGTCGTGCTCCTCGGAATCGGGGGCAGACCCGCGCTCGCCACGACCACCTAGCATAACCATATTGGTGGCAACCACCTCAGTGCTGTAGCGCTCGACGCCTTCACGGTCGGTGTACTTGCGCGTTTGCAAGCGACCCTCGAAGTAGACCTGTGACCCCTTGGTGAGATACTGGTTGCAGATCTCGCCCAGTTTATCCCAAGCAACGACGCGGAACCATTCAGTCTCCTCGTGATCCGTGCCGTCCTTCTTGTCTTTCCACGACCGACTCACGGCTACGCTAATGGTGGTTATGACAGTCCCCTGAGAAGTAAAGCGCATCTCAGGGTCACGGCCCAGATTACCGATGATCTGAACCTTGTTCAGTCCCTTTGCCATAGCAGATCTCTCCTCGTTACACGTAACTGACTTGCCGATACACCTAGGGTTCATCGAGTAATCCGAACCGTTGTTCGTACTTTAGCACGAAAACTTGTGCTTGTCAAGGGTGATGCGCGCCTGTTTTTGCGCGTCCCCGCTGACTGCTAAGCAAGCCCCAGATCATACCCGGCCTCGAGGTCGCGACGGGCAAAACGTCGGAAGGCCAGCACGGTTCGGGTGCCGGTCACACCCTGGATCTGGGCGATACCGCTCGGTACAACCTCATCAAGCGCTTCGTACGCCTTGATGTGCAGCACCGCGACAATATCATCTTCGCCCGTCACCGAGTAAACCTCCGCCACATTGGGCAACTCAGCGATTGCCTGCGCGACCTCGCTGATACGCTGCACCTCGCACCTAATCAGCACAAACGCAGTAAGCATTATTCCTCCCAAGCTATAGCTCGTAGCTACGCTTCAACTTCGGCCCACGCAAGGCTTTCTGATGCGCTCAGTCTGCAACCTGAAACCTTGGCTAAAACGGCTCAGGCGGGCGCATCCGCCAGAGCATTGGCCCGACCCAGAGCCAAGCGGTGTTGGCGAGCACGCAAGCGCCCATCGCTAGGGTCACGGAGCGACCCCACCACCCGCGCCGCCAAAGTGCCTCGGTCGCTACTGCCGCGCTCACCGCCACAGCCCACGCGCTGAACAGCAACCAGCGCGGACTGTTCGTTACCCCTGCGACAAATGGAAACGCGGCGAACGGTAGGGCTACCGCCAAAGTGCCCAGGATCAGCCAGAACAGGATCCGCTGTGGCCCGAAACGCTCCTCGGTTTGGCTCCGTCGCGCCAAGCGCCAGACGCCAACCGGCAACAGCAGGAGCGGGAATAGCCCGAAGTGGGTGATCAGGCCGTCGCGCCAGAGCCGTTCCCAGAGGACGGCCCGGTTTACCGGCCCACGCCCTGCCACTGCTGTTAGGCCACCCGTGCGGGCCGTCGCCAGTTGTTCAAGGAAGAGCATGAGGTAACTACTATAAAAGCAGACGGCGGTGAAAACCCCAGCCGCCCCCACCGCCAGAGTCAACGGCCAGCGCACCCGCCGCGCCCACACCGCCCCACGCCAACTCGTCACCCACACAGCCACTACCAACAAGCCCAGGAGCAGCGCGGTGTTGATGAGAAAGCCAAAGTGCCCTAGGAAGACCAGACTCGTCAGGAGCGCCACGCCCCACCCAGCGGCCAGCGTGCCGATTCTATCCTCGCGTTGCCACACTGCTAGCGCCCAACTTAGCCCGCCGATCAGTAGCAGATGAAAAAATTGAGTGTAGATATGAGTGTCAAATGACCACCACGTTGTCATGAAAGTCGCCGCCGTAAAGACATAAATCCCGGCGGCCAACAGCGCGGTTCGTGCCCCTATCGCCCGCGCTGCAATGGCGTAAACCACGGCGGCACTCGCGGCGTCGGCTAGAGCTGCGGCCAACTGAAGCACGGTGCGCGGTGCGAGGCCCAACAGGGTCAGCGGTGCCACGATGGTGTATGGCCCTGGCGGGTAGGGAAAAGCGACGCCTCGATTCACCGATACGATGGCGATCAGCCCCCAGACCGTCTCGTTGAAGCGATTGTGATGAAAGCCGAGGTCGCCGGGCATACTGTCGGGGTAAAGGCGGCCTCCATAGCGCAGGGCAAAACTCAGCACGATGAACCAACCCAGCCAGCGCAAACTGCCCGCGTCGCAAGGCACCTTCAGCCGATGCGCTAGTCGCGGCAAGCCCCAGCGGCAACTCAGCGCCAACGGATAGGCTAAGGCGCATGCCGTGAGCGCCGGCAGCGCACCAAAGGCCCAACGTGGCGGATCCAGGAGCGCGGCGAGAGCCACGAGCAGCGTACCAACGCCAAGCACCCACACCGCTGTGCTGATGGGAGCTTGGTGGAACCAGGCGCTGCCAGATTGGCGGTTGACGGTTGATGGTTGGTGTCCCAAGGTTCCCCGTGCCGCCATCCAGCCGAAGGTCACCGCCCCAAGCCAAGCCAAGACTGCCGCCCAATCGGGGGCCGCAAACCCCACGGATCGCAACCCTACCACTGTGACGCCCCGCAGGCGTGCGCCAAGGTTCCGCGTGTCGCCAGCCAGGGTGAAGGTGGTGGTCTGCATCGTCAGTTCAAGGGTTCCCTGGGCTACCGCCCTTGCGGGAATCACCACGAACTGGGCACCGCCCTCGGGTCGCAGGGGCAAGCGCCCAAGAGCCACACCGCCCGCTACCAACGCATAGCTGCGCGGGCTAACCGCTAATGCCGCTACCGGGGTCGGCAGCCAGTCGAGGCGAACGAGCAACGCCCGCGCACCAACACCCGGCAGGGTCAGCGTCGCTCCGTCAGCGCTCCAACGATACGGGCCAAGGGCGTCCTGTTCCGCCGTATTAAAGCCCTGGAGGAACGGCAAGTCGCTGCCGAAACCCTCCTCGCGCCCAACCGTGAAGTGGTAGCTGAGCGGCAGTTGTGGCCCGCTCAAGCCAAGCACTAACAGACACCCCAACGCGACCCACAGCGCCGGATGGGCGAGGCCAGCCAATTCGGTGCGGAGCCAAAGCCACAGCTTGCTGGCGCTTCCGTGTCGGTTGGGCTTTGTCTGAAGCGGGGCGATCTTCTCGGCGTGCATAGCCCCGATTATACTCGACACAAACTGGCCCCTCTCGCCCATACGGGTGCGAGAGGGGCCAGAGCCAACGCCGTCGGCGCTACTTCTCGTCGGCCTCAGGCAGCACGTCTTCGTCACCGAGACCGAGTTCGCCGCCTTCATCGCCGAGACCGAGTTCGCCGCCTTCATCGCCGAGACCGAGTTCGCCGCCTTCATCGCCGAGACCGAGTTCGCCGCCGTCGTCGCCGAGACCAAGTTCGTCAGCTTCGCCATCATCACCGAGTTCGTCACCAAGGCCCAGTTCGTCAGCTTCGTCGTCATCGTCAAGGCCCGTACCGCCGATCAGTTCCAGAAGGCGGAGCCGCACTTTCTCCGCAACTTCCGCTTCGCTAAGCACCGGCTCAGCATCAACCAGGCCCAACAGTGCCTCAGCCCGCCGCACCTCTTCGGGCGACTTCTCGGCAGGTCCCTCGCTAGTTCCGGCCTCCATCATCCGGGCCATCTCGCCCACCAAATCCTCACGCCGCGTGCCATCGAGCATCCGCTTCTCGATCCCTGACCCCGCCGGGATGAGCTTGCCAATGACCACATTCTCCTTGAGGCCGCGCAGATAGTCCACCTTGCCGTTAATCGCGGCATCGGTGAGCACCCGCGTCGTCTCTTGGAACGAGGCTGCCGACAAGAAGCTATCGGTGTTCAGCGAAGCCTTGGTGATGCCCAACAGCACGGTCGAGGCCGTGGCCGGTTCGCCGCCCTGGCTCACCACGTCATTGTTCATCCGGCGGAACTCGGCAGCCTCAATCAACTCGCCGGGAAGCATCCCCGTGTCGCCCGGCTCGTCAATCCGCACGCGGCGCAGCATCTGGCGAACGATCACCTCGATGTGCTTATCGCTGATATTCACGCCCTGGCTACGGTAGACCTTCTGCGCCTCGTTCACCAGATAGCGCTGCACCGCCTCGCGGCCCTGGAGTTCCAGCAACTCCTGGGGATTCGCATTGCCGTCAGTCAGTTGCTGCCCCGCGACTACGCTTTGGCCGTTCTCGACGCGCATGCGGGCCGTGTGCAGCACCGCCAACTCACGCTCCTCACGATCCTCTTGGCTCACCAGGATTCGGTCGGGGAAGACGTAGACCCGCCCTGCCAGTCGCGCCCGAATGGGCATCTCGTCGCTTTCCGCATAGTTACTCTCAGCGATCACCTGGCCCTCGCCCACGTCGCTTTCATGGGCAACCAGTGCGAGATAGCCTTTCGGCAGCAAGTGTTCTTCGGTGTAAACCTCCGAGGCAACCACCTTGACCTTGCGCTGGCCGTTGTCCTCTTTGATCACCTGCACCACGCCGTCAATCTCGGCCAACAGCGCCTTGCCCTTCGGCACCCGGGCCTCGAAAATCTCCTGCACGCGGGGCAGACCCTGGGTAATATCATCAGCCGAAGCCACACCGCCCGTATGGAAGG
>CAIRDL010000403.1 GCA_903877345.1 uncultured Oscillochloris sp.
GGCGCAAGATGTGTACGGCCACCTGTCGGGTGAGGCCATCCGCGAGGTTGCGGCGCTCCTGCACCTCCCGCCGACGGATGTGTTTGAGGTGGTGGGCTTCTACACGCTCTTTTACGAGCGACCCGTCGGCAGTTGGATGCTTCAAGTCTGCGACGATGTGCCGTGTTGCTCTGTGGGGGCCGAAGAACTGATTGCAGCGCTCTTGCAGACGCTCGGCGTTGGCGAGGACGAACTGAGCGCTGATGGTGTCTTCACCGTGCAACGGGTGAAATGTCTGGCGGCGTGCGACCGCGCCCCGGTGGTGCAGGCCAATCTCGATTATCTCTACGATGTCACCGCCGATAAGGCCGAGGTGCTGTTGGGTGATTTGCGCGCCCGCGCCGCCGAAGGGAAACGGCGCGGCGCTGCGGGGCGTTTCGCCGAGGATTTTGAGCTTGGCTCCGACGGCAAGCCCAAGCTCGTCAGCCGCGAGGAACCCTATCGCCCGCGCCAATTCGACGCGCCGCCCGCCGGGCCTGCACGTCGCGAAGGGAAGTAGCGATGGGCCTTAGCGAATACATCGTGATGCGGGAACTGAACCACCCCGACATCAACAACTTCGCCCGCTACCAGCAACTCGGTGGTTGGGCCGCTTACGCCAATGCGCTCAAGACGCAGACGCCCGCCGATATTGTGGAAGTGGTGAAGGCCGCCGGTCTGCGCGGGCGCGGCGGCGCGGGTTTCCCGACGGGCGTGAAGTGGGGTTTCCTGCCGCGACACGTCTTTCCGCGCTATCTGCTCTGCAACTGCGACGAGTCGGAGCCGGGGACCTTCAACAATCACCAGATCATTGACCGCAATCCGCACCAGATGATTGAGGGTGTGGCGCTTTCAGCCTATGCCATTGAGGCGAATACCGCCTACATTTACATGCGCGGCGAGTTTGCCGGTGCCGCGCTTACGCTGGAACGGGCCATCGCCGAGGCGTATCAGGCCGGGTTCCTCGGCAAGAATATTCTTGGCACGGGCTACGACCTGGACATGTATGTGCATCGTGGCGCAGGGGCGTACATCTGTGGCGAAGAGACGGCGCTGATGGAGTCGCTTGAGGGCAAGATTGGGCAGCCGCGCCTCAAGCCGCCGTTCCCGGCGGTCGCGGGGCTGTACGGCAAGCCGACGATTATCAATAATGTGGAAACCCTGGCGAATGTGCCGCTCATCGTTGAGCGTGGCGTGGAGTGGTATCGTTCGTACGGCACCGAGAAGAGCCCCGGCACGAAATGCTTTTCGCTTTCGGGCCACGTCAACCGCCCCGGTAACTACGAACTGCCCTTCGGTGTCCCCCTGCGGGAACTGATCGAAAGCCCGGAGTACGGCGGCGGCATGCGCGGCGGGCGTCCTGTGAAAATCATCATCCCCGGTGGCGCTTCGGCTCCCTGGCTGACGGCTAAGCACCTTGATACGCACCTCGACTACGAGGGCGTTGCCGCCGCCGGCTCGATGCTCGGCTCGGGGGCGGTGATTGTGCTGAACGATACCGTCAAGGCTCCGCACCTGGCCTATAAGATGGATGAGTTTTTCAAGCACGAGAGCTGCGGCAAGTGTACGCCGTGCCGCGAAGGCAATCACTGGCTGGTCAAGGTGTTGCACCGCATCGCTGTGGATGGTCACGCGCACCCGGAGGACATTCCGACGCTGCACGGCATCTACAATCAGATGGCCGGGAACTGCTTTTGTCTGCTCGGCGAGAGTGCCGTGATGCCGATTAAGAGTGCGTTGCAGCTTTTCCCCGAAGAGTTCGAGGCGGTGATCGCCGCGAGCGGCCATTCGATTGAGGAAATGCACGGCAAAGCGGGCACACCCTTGAAGCGCACGCGGGGGCGGTTTGGGTAGGATTTTAGGGGTCAGGGGTCAGGGGTCAGGGGTCAGGGGTTAGGGGTTAGATTTTAGGTTTTAGGTTTTGGATTGTTGCGAACGTGGGCACAATCTGCAATCTAAGACAAGGTTCGTAGGTACTTTACAGTCTTGAGCCACGCAAGCCTTCCTGATGCGCTCGACCTGAAACCTGAAACCTAGCACCTGAAACCTTAAACTGGGGAATGTCGCGCCATGCCGACTGTCACCGTAACCGTTGATAGAATTAGCATCACCGTCCCGACGGGTACCACCGTGGTGGACGCTGCACGCATGGGCGGGATTGACATTCCGGTCTTCTGCTATCACCCGAAGCTGAAGTCGGTGGGGATGTGCCGGATGTGTCTGGTGGAGATTGGCACGCCAAAGATGGATCCTGCCACACGCCAACCGATGCTCACCCCGGACGGGCAGCCTGTCTTGGCGATGATGCCGAAGCTCCAGACCGGCTGCACCACGCCCGTCAGCCAGGGTATGGTGATTAACACCGCGACGCCCGAAGTGAAATTTGCCCAACGCGGCGTGCTTGAGTTTCTGCTGACCTCGCACCCGCTCGATTGTCCGGTCTGCGATAAGGGCGGCGAGTGTCCGTTGCAAAACCTGACGATGGAGTGGGGGCCGCCGAAGAGTCGTTTCGATTATGACGACAAACTCCATTTCGAGAAACCGATCCCGTTGGGCGACTTGATCCTGCTTGACCGTGAGCGCTGCATCCTCTGTTCGCGCTGTGTGCGCTTTCAAGATGAACTGGCCGACGATCCGGTGCTCGGTTTCACCAATCGCGGGCGCAAGTGGATGATTATCTCGCGGAGCGAACCGCCTTTTGCGAGTAAGTTTTCGGGCAACACGACCGACATTTGTCCGGTGGGCGCGCTCACCAGTGCCGACTTCCGCTTCAAAGCCCGGGTGTGGGAAGTAACGCCCAAACCGGCGGTCTGCACGCTTTGTTCGGTCGGCTGCAACCTGACGCTGGATATGCGCCACGACCAGGTGATGCGCGTGATGCCACGGGAGAATGAGGCGGTTAACGAGATCTGGCTCTGCGACAAGGGGCGCTTTGGGCAGCGTTTCGTCGGCGACAGCGCCCGTCTGACGACGCCGCTTATTCGCAAGGGCGAGCGGCTGGTTGAGGCGAGTTGGGACGAAGCCTTGCGCTTGGTGGCGGAAAAACTGGACGCCATCCAGCGCGCCCACGGTGGACAAGCGATTGCGGGGCTTGCCGCACCGCGTTTGAGCAACGAAGATCTCTACGCCTTCCAAAAACTCTTCCGGGAACAGTTGGGGTGCAACAACCTCGACCACACCACGGGCGCGCCGAATGAGGGCGACTACGATGAATTGGGCGCGATCCTGGGGATTGGGCAGGGTACGCACTTGGGGCGTTTGGGCAGTGGCACGGCGGTGCTGGTGGTGGGAGCCGATCCCGAAGAGGAAGCGCCACTCTACTTGCTGCGGCTGCGCGGCATGGCCCAACGAGGAGCGAAACTCATCGTGGCGGGCCTGCGCCCAACGAAACTCGAGCGGGCGGCGAGTACCGTGTTGCGCTACAAGGCAGGCGGCGAAGTGGCGTTCGCTCGTGCGTTGCTGCGGGCTATTCTGGTTGAAGTGGGCACCAAGCGGCTGACGGTGAAGACCAGTGGCCTCGACCAACTGCGGAAGACGATCCTCGACCTCGCCCCGGAGAGTCTGGCAGAGGCGGCGGGGGTCAGCGCGGCGAGCATCGAAGCTGCCGCCAAGACCTTCCTTGAGGCCGAAAACGGCATCATCGTTTACGGAGCCGAGGCGCGCAGTGTTGGCCCGGCGCTCATCGAGACGTTGGGCGCGCTGGCGGCGCTGGCGGGTAAAGTGGGCAAAGCGAACAGTGGGTTGCTCCCGCTGCTGTCCGGCGGCAACCGGCGCGGCGCGCTTGATATGGGCTTGCGCCCCGACGCCTATCCCGGCTATGTGTCCAGCGCCGAACGCGCCTTGAGCGCCCGCGAAGTCTGGGGCGCGGCGCAAGAAAGGCGCGTCAGGGCCGTGTGGCTCGCCGGACTGGATCCGGTGGCGAGTCTGCCTGCCGCACAGGCGGCGCTCGAAGCCACCGAGTTTGTGGTCGTGCAAGAACTTTTCCTGACCGAAACGGCCAAGTTGGCCGATGTGGTATTGCCCGCCGCCAGTTTCGCCGAACGTGACGGCACCTACACAAATGCCGAGCGGCGGGTGCAGCGTTCGCGTCAGGCGTGTGCGCCCGTCGGCACGAGTCGCCCCGACTGGCAGATTGTCCAGGGTGTCGCGCAAATCCTGGTTGAACTGGCGAGCGAACGCGCCAAAAGCGCGCCGAGCGCGACCAACGGCGGGAAGCGGGCAGGCGCGGCGGCGAAGGGCACGAACGACGCCAAGAGTGTGAGTCCGGTGAACGCGGAGGCCGCTGCGGGCGGGTGGGATTTTACGACGCCCGCTGCCATTGCTGCTGAAATCGCCGTTCGCGTGCCGGGGTATCAGGGCGTCACCTATGTGGCGTTGGCGGCGACGGGCAGCGCCGGTACGTGGGGGCGGCAAGTCAACGAGACGTTCTTCTACGATGGCACGAGCTACGCGAACCCTGAAGGCGTCGGCATCCAGTTACCTAGCCTGATCGAGAGTGGCAAGCTCAGCCTGGGTATCGCCCCGCGCCCCACGCCCCGACAGAGTGAGGAGCGGCCCTTGCTGTTGTTGGCCCAGCCACTAGCCTACGATGGCGATCCGTTGCTACGCGGCTCGTTGCTCACGGGGCAAGTGCCGCAGCCATATGTGGCGCTCAGTCGGGTGGATGCTGAACGGCAGAATGTGCGCTCCGGCGACACGGTGCGGCTCGAGTCGGCGGCGGGCCAAGTGACGCTGATTGCCCGCGTGGTTGAGGATTTGCCCGCCGGGGTGGCGGTCGCGCCCGCCTTGCTCCCCGGTTTCAGCTTAGCGAATGTGCAGACCGGCCCACGCACGCAGGTGAGTCTGGTGAAGATTTTGGTGTAAGACAAGGTTTTAGGTACCAGGTTTCAGATCAAGTGCAGCAGAGCGCCTTGGGCGTGTTCAAACTGTAAGGCATGTTTCAAATCAGCTTGACAATTGGCAGAGGGCCGCATAGCCCCGAAGGGGTAGAGACGCAAGATATTGCGTCTCTACGCCCTGCCATACCTGCCTAAACTGTCAAGCTGAACCCACCGATTCTGAGTCTAAGACAAGGTTCGTGTCTACTTTACAGTCTTGGCAAACGCAAGGCTCCCTAGTGCGCTTGACCTGAAACCTGAAACCTGGCCTCTGAAACCTTGTCTAAGTGGTGATTGCAGCTTTTAGATTACGACAGGTACTCGTTTTGAAACCTGAAACCTGGCCCCTGAAACCTTGGCCGAGGCGCTATGAACTGGCTTGATCTGCTCATTCTCGTTGTCCAATGCTTTGTGGTCGCCCTGGCGGTGACCACAGCGTTCGCCTACCTGACGCTGTTTGAGCGTCGGTTGTTGGCTCGCTTCCAACATCGAGTTGGGCCGAATCGGGCCGGGCCGAATGGCTTTTTTCAGCCGCTTGCTGACGCCGTGAAGCTCTTTGTCAAAGAGGACATCGTGCCCTCGGCGGCGGATAAAGTGGTGTACCTGCTTGCCCCGGCGGTGGCGGTGATTCCGGCGATCATCATCTGGGCGGTGATTCCTTTTGGCTGTCTCAACACCAACTGGGACTACCGGGCCTGTTTCGCCGCGCCGCCCGCCGGGGCGCAGCACAACATCCTCCAGATCGCCGAGATTGACGTGGGCGTGCTCTACCTCCTGGCAATCACCAGCATCGGCGTTTACGGGATTACCTTGGCGGGTTGGGCGAGCAACAACAAATACTCGATGCTGGGCGGCATTCGCTCGTCGGCCCAACTGATCAGCTACGAACTGGCCCTCGGTTGCTCCGTCTTGGGCGTCGTGATGCTGTACGGCACGCTCAGCACCGCCACGATGGTCTATCAGCAGAGCGGGCTGTGGGGCGTCGTGCCACAGTTTCTGGGCTTCGTGATCTTTATGATCGCCTCGACCGCCGAAGTGGTGCGTGCGCCCTTCGATTTGGTTGAAGCCGAACAGGAGTTGGTGGGCGGCTACAACACCGAGTACGGCTCGATGAAGTTTGCCCTCTTCTTCATGACTGAATACATTAAGCTGATTGCGGTCAGCGCAATGGCCGTAACCTTCTTCTTCGGCGGGTGGCGCTTTCCGGGCCTCGAAGCCTTGGGTGCCGGGATGGAGCAACTGGCGGGGCCGGTGGTGGCGAGCATCGTGGTCGGTGTGGTTTCCCTCGGTTCGTTCTTGTTAAAGTTGGTGGCCTTCCTCTTCCTCTCCGTCTGGATCAGAGCCTCGTGGCCGCGCCTGCGCTACGACCGGCTGATGGACATGGGGTGGAAGTGGCTGCTCCCTTTGGGCCTCGGCAACCTCGTCTTCTCGGCGGTGGTGCTGGTGCTGGTACCGAACCAATACATCGCCGCCGTGCTGCTACTCGTGCTGGGCGTGCTTTCCCTGGTTGTCGCCAACAGCTTCAGCCGGGTGCCGAAGCCGGTAGATAACGTGACCTTGGTGAAGGATCTGCGCCGTTCGTCTGGCGACTAGAGGAGCGTTTGATGCTCGGAGAACTGTTTAGGGGGCTACGCACCACCTTTGGCTATCTGTTCCGGCAGCCAGTGACGGTGCAGTACCCTGAGGTGAAGCGGCCTGTGCGCGAGCGCTTCCGGGGGCGTCACGAGCTGAAACGCTTTGCCGACGGACAGGAGCGCTGTATCGGCTGCTCACTTTGCGCCGCCGCTTGTCCCGCCGATGCCATTCTGGTGGTGCCTGCGGAAAACGACCCGGCGCACCCGCGCTCGTATGGCGAACGCTACGCGGCGACCTACGAAATTAACATGCTGCGCTGTATCTTCTGTGGTTTCTGCGAGGATGCTTGCCCGACCAATGCGATTGTGCTGGAGCATCAGTACGAGCTTTCGTTCTACGACCGGCGGGCCGCGATTTATACAAAAGAGATGCTGTTGGTGGCGGCAGAACGGGGTCACGGCGAGCCGCCGCCGGTGTTGGCGCAGCTTGCGCGGCGGCCTAGCCCGCCGGCGCAGATTGATTTGTGATCAGGGATCAGGGATCAGGGATCAGGGATCAGGGATCAGGGATCAGGGATCAGGGATCAGGGATCAGGGATCAGGGATCAGGGATCA
>CAIRDL010000404.1 GCA_903877345.1 uncultured Oscillochloris sp.
CTCCGCTGCGGGGTCGCCGCGCCGCAGTGCATGTTCAGACAGGAAGGTTGGGCCGTCCCAGACCTCGAAGCGCTCTGCATCAATCCCGCTGACGCGGCGCACCGCCAGGGCACCGAATTGGGCGACCACTAACCCTTGTGGCTGGCGCGGGCCAGCCGCCGCCGCCGCCCGAGCGCGTGACCGGGGACTGCGCCGGGCTTGGGCCGCGACGCGAGTCGCTTCCGCCTCCGCCGCCGTCCGTGCGCCCCGCGTGTAGCCTCGGCCAACATAGTCCCCCGCGTGGTGCGTGTTGACCAGGGTATCGCCGTTCCAGACATCATAGTGCGTCGTCGCGTTCTCGCGCACCTCACGCACCTCGACCACACCGTCATGACTGGTGACCGTGCCGCGCCGCTCACCAGGTGGGACAGGCGCAGTGTGAGCAGGCGCGGCTGGCGCGGTGTGGGCAGGCTCAGTGTGGGCTGGCGCGGTGTGAGCAGGTTTCGCGGGGGCCGCGTCCGGGGGTGCCTCCGTCGCCCCCGAAGACGATGCAGCCCAGCGGCCGTGCGTGTCGCGGAAGGGGTTGAACCCGCCCCGGTTGCCCCGTTTGCCGCTCATGACGGCACCCACGGGGTGGCGGCGATCCGGCGAGAACGAACGGGGCGAGCAGTCCAAGCGCGTGCCATACAGGCTCCTTTGTGGAGCTATGGCGCGCGTTTCGCTGCTGCCGGTCGGGTTCCGTTGGAGAGGTCAGGACAAGGCTGGTCAGGACAGGGCAAACATCAGGACAGGGCCAGTCAGGACAGGGCCAGTCAGGACAGGGCCAGTCAGGGTTACGCCGTGGGCAGACCGGTGCGCGCGGCTAAGCGCAGAAAGGTAAGCACCAGCGCCGGGTCAAACAAGCTCCCTGACTGCGTGGCAATCAGGGCCAGCGCTTGCGGGGTGGCCCAGGCGGTCTGATAGACCCGCTCGCTCGTCACCGCCGCGTACACATCGGCGATGCTGAGGATGCGGGCAGCCAGGGGAATCGCTTGCCCCGCGAGGTGATCCGGGTAGCCAGAGCCGTCCCAGTGCTCGTGATGGTGCCGCACCGCTGGCACGCACGGCCGCAGCGTCGGCACACTGAGCAACCACCGCCCACCGTAGACCGGGTGCGTCTCAATCTCCGCCCGCTCCGCCACGCTCAACGGCCCCGGCTTGCGGAGGACCCCATCGCGCACCGCCAACTTGCCGACATCGTGCAGCAGGCCCGCATACCAGAGGTACGCGCACGCCGCTGCCTCAAAGCCCACGGTAGCAGCGAGGCGGGCGGCAAGGTTCGCCACCCGCCAGGCGTGGGCCGACGCCCCAGGGTCGCGGTGTTCCAACGCCGCTAACACGGACTGAATGGCTTCTGCCAAGGCGGGGTCGTGGGGAGGGGTCATGGCATCCATCGGGCTTATCGCTCATCCGCCGCGTCAAGCAGCGCAATGTAGGCATCCAATTCCGCGTCCGAGAGCTGCCCGACCGGCTGCGATGGCAGGATGGCCTGGATTGTCTCCGTGGCTTCCCCCAGTTCCAACCGCTCCGCCCGCATGCCCTCGACCATCATCTGACGGGCATCGCCCAACGCCTTCCGAGCGCTTTCATCATCCATCTCGGCAATCTGCGCCCGGGCCATGATGGTCAGCCCCGCCTCTTGGAGCAACTGGGCGTTCCGCAGTCGCCGTCGGGCCAAGGTCGCCGCCTCCTTGCGCGCCGCGTCCCGCGCGGCGGTCACTTCCTCCTGGTGGCGGGCGCGGGCTTCCTGCTGCCAGCCGTGACTGGACGACCAGCGTTCCAACGAAGCCAGGCTGTAGACACCCTGCGCGGCGAGCTTGCGGAGCGAGCGCATGGGGCCGAGGTCATAGTAGGCGTTAAACGCCGCCGCCGCCCGCAGCGACGGGGTCATAGGCGGGTCAGGGGTGTCCGTGATGTCCGTGATGTCCGTGATGTCCGTGATGTCCGTGGGTTCACTATCATCGGGCATGAGGTCGTCGGCCATTGTGTTACTCCCTCCCACTCCGTTCGCGTGCCACCGCTCGCCGCCACGCCGCGATCACCTCTTCGGCCCGTCCCACCGTCTGCCCATCCGGCCACATCACATGAAACATGCGGGGGTGCCTCGTCAACACCGTCTCACAAGGTATACCTTTTGAGACGGTGCCAAAAGCGTGTCTCAAATAATGTCTCAAAATGGAATTCTCATAAGGTCTTGAGAGGTTGTGAGACATTCGCGCCCACCCCCTTTTCCTCGCGGGCGATGGCCCGCTCGTAGGCCGCGCGGATCTCCCGATGGCGGTTCACCGTCTGCCCGCCGGGCCACATCAGGTTGAACTCAAAGGCCAGCGCCGCCGCCACCTGCGCCGGGGGCAACTCAAACGCCTTGGTGCCGCTGAGCAGGAACGTCCCCTTGGCACGGGGCGCGTTCCCCGTCCCCGCGTCCGGGCCAATGTAGGCGTGGGCCAGGTCGAGCCGCATTTTCTTCGAGTGGTATTTCTGGTAGAACCATTGCCCCTTGAGCAACCGTGCGGTGTAGCCGTTGTCGTCGAGGAAGACCAAGTTCTCCTGGGTTGCCCCGGTGACGTTCAACGTGTCCTCCACGCTCTCCAACGTGCGCCCCGAGGCGTAGATGTGCCCACCCGGCTTGCACAGCGCGTTCAAGCAGGTCAGCACCGAGCGCTCCGCTTGCAGGCTGTCGGTCGAGTTCAGCACAAATTCACAAATGACGGTATCGAAGCGCCCTTCCGCGTCCAAGGCGGCGATGAGGCTGTCGATCATCTTATGCAC
>CAIRDL010000405.1 GCA_903877345.1 uncultured Oscillochloris sp.
CACGAATTAGAAGTTCTAGGGATGGGGGTGTCGGTCACAGATCAATCCTCTCACCAGTTTTCGCGGCGCAGATGCGGTACGGCACGGAAATCCCCATCGGTGGTGAGCAGGGTCAGGTCGTAGCGCAAGGCAGTCACGGCAATCAGGGCGTCCACCGTCGCCAATTGGAGGCCTTGCCGCCGCAGACGGATCTGAAGATCAGCCGCCTCGGTGGCATCGGTGGCGTCTGGCACATAGCACAGAAGCTGCGGCGCAAGCTGTGCCTACACCGTGCGGTTCTGGACACCTCGCGGCGTCGTGCTGATACCATAGAGGGTTTCGGTGAGCACGGGGACATTGATGGCAAACGTATCGCCCGCATCAAACGCGGCAAGCACGCGCTGCCGCAGCGGATGGTGCAGGGTCACCAGAGGTGAGGCATGATTGGTGTCGAGCAGATAGGTTGCCATAGTCTACCCACGTCCTTCCGCAAGCTCATCCGCCCGATCAAGCGCCCGTTGTTCAAGCTCGGCAGCGTCGAGCGCCGCAATCTCCGCCTCAAGGTCGTAGGCGGGGTCTTCCACCGCCTCAAGCGCCCGCAGCACCTCCGCAAGCTGGCCCTGTGCGGGAAGAATGCTAGCCGGGTTCGGCGGCATTGCCGTAATCCGCGTCACGAGGGCCAACAACGCAGGGTCGTTGGCGAGTTCTTCGTTGCTGGCAGCGACCGGGCGTGGCCCAAGCTGCGTCAGCCCAGTCTCGATATACGCCAGGGCCAGCGCCTCCACCGAGCGCTGCTCATCTGCGGCGCGTTGCTGGAGTTGCGCCGCAAGATAGGCCGGAAGTGTAATGGTCGTAGGCATCCGTCCCTCCATCTGCTGTAGATGTGTCTTGCCGGTATTGTACCCAATGGTTCAGATGGTAGATTGTAGATTTGCCGCAACAGAACGTGGTGCATTTGCCCAAACGGTCAAGCTGGGCTGAACCCTGAACCCTTACCCATCGCCCTTCTGGATACCCAACCATGTGATCAGGTCGAAGTCACTCGCCTGCGTCACCTGTTGCTGGACTTCAGGTAGCACCCCGCCCCGGCCCAGCGTCAACTGCGTGCCCATCCGGCGCCGGAAGCTGCCGGTGATCGCCGCCACCGCCTGCTCCAAGAGCGTGTGGTAGATGCTCATCTCGGCCCCGTTCTGTGTCTGGGCGTCGAAGAGGTCGCAGATTCAGGTCAAGCGGGGGTGCAAGCGAGCTTGGTTTGGCGCGGGTCGGGAAGCCACCGAGAGCCGCGACGGTATCAGCGTAGTAGGTTTGAAGGTGCTTACGCGAGCGGGCGATGGTCAGGGCGTCGAGCAGTGTGAAGAGTTCGCCGTCAAGCCGCTCCATGAGCGCGTGGGGGTTGTGGCGCTGCTCCTGCGCCCAGCTATTGAACACGCGCTGGGCCGTGCCGAGGGTCGTTTCCAGGCTGGCAATGCCGAGCGCTTGCTGGAAGCCTGCGTCATCGCCAGCGGTCAGAAAGAGCAACTGGTTCCGCAGGTCGCGCAAATCGTTATTCACCGGCGTTGCCGAGAGCAGCAGCACCTTCGTCTTCACCCCGCTCCGCATGATGTCCTCCATCAGACGCTCGTAGCGCGAACGGGTGATGCGGTCGCCGGTCTCATCTTGGCGACCACGGGTGTTGTTGCGAAAGTTGTGCGACTCATCAATCAACAATGAGGTTCAGTTCGATATTGTTGTGGTCGCCAGCATCAAGGCCAAGACCGCGCACCGTAAAGTTTGAGCTACCGAGGATAGCCTGCGCCTGGTCGCCGTTGGTGATGTGGTACAGCTTGCCGTGGAGCAGGTTCGCTTGACGCACCGAGCGGATCTGCACCTTCTGGATGATCCAGGCGGCGCACGCCTTGGCAAGCGGCTTCTGGGTGAGCCGATTGAGGAGCGTGAGACCCTCCGCGTCAATCCCGAACGCCTTGGTTGCCGAGCGGTCAGGGTCAATCGCCGCGAGCAAACGCGGTTCACCAAAGAGGAAGCGCAAGGCGTGGATCTGGTCAAGCTGCGGTTGAAGCTGCTGGTAGGCGTAAATGGTGAAGTAGGCCGAGACAATCGCCAGCTCCGCGCCCGGCTGAAGCTGGGCCTTGAGGAACGCGCCGGCCGTCCCGCGTTCGAGGTTGTCGCGGATGCCGGAGGGCAGGCGTGGTGCAGCAGCGCGGTCGCGAGTCGGGTTCGTAGGCATCGGTGACCTTTATAGGGGTTAGGGGGTTAGGGGTCAGCCGTGATCGACTTTGCGCTTTTGCAGCTTTGCGTGCGCCGATTATGGAATCGGAGATTGCACGCAAAGCCGCAAAGCCGCAAAGGGAAGAAAAGCTTAGCGTCTTTGCGCCTTTGCGTGCGCCGATTATGGAA
>CAIRDL010000406.1 GCA_903877345.1 uncultured Oscillochloris sp.
AAGCGTTCAACCCAGCGCTTACCTTGAACAATGTGGGTGTGGTGGGCGAGACGAGCGCGACCTTGATCAGCGACGGGCAGATTGGGGCGGCGGAAAGTGCGATTGCCAGCGCTCGCAGCGCAGGCCGCTGCGTTGGGTTGATCACGCTGGACATTGGCGGCAACGACTTTGGGCGCATCCTGACGGGCGATAGCACCGCTGCAGCAGCGATTAGCGGCTTTCGGGCCAACCTCAGCACTATTCTGGGTCGGCTGGTGAGCGCGGCGCACAATCAAGTGACGGGCTGTGCGCCCCGCATCGCCCTGATGGACTATTACAATCCCTATCCCGGCCTGCCCATTCCGCCCGGTAATCAGCCGTTGGCCGATATGTACCTGCCGGAACTGAATAGCATCATTCGGGACGCAGCGGCAACCTACGGCCTCGCCGTAGCCAATGTCGCGGCGGCCTTCCAAGGGCGCGAGGCGGAGTTAATCTACGTGAACCAGGGCATTTACACTAATCCGCTCTTGCGGCTGCCCTTTACCCCCTGGTTTGAGGGCAATGTGGACTTTCACCCGCGCCCAGCGGGGCACCAGGTGATTGCAGACGAGTTCTGGCAGGCGCTTGACCTGGTGCCGCCGGTGCCTACGCTCTTAGAGCTACCGGATCTGCTCATTGCCAATGTGGCCCTGTTGGCCCCCTGGACATGTGGCGAGTGTGCGCTCGTAGGCAGGCAGCAAGCGGCGCTACAAGCCCTCCCAGAGCCTGCGACGTACAATCTGGAGTGGTTGGGCGCACAACTCTGGAACCGTATCACCCGACCGCTGCTGTGCTGGCTGTTGGGCATGTTCCAAGCGGGGCTGAATGTCTACGCGGGCACGCTCAACACGCTCTTTATCCCGGCGGTCAATCAGTTCTACCGGCTGCTCTACGGCCTGTTCTTCTGGCTGACAAGCGCTCTGGTGGCCTGGTGGTATATGGCGGAGGACATTCGTGCCCAACTGAGTGGCATCAACGGGGCGCTGGTGGCGCAAACCAACGCGCTGACGCACCTGACGTTCGCCAGCGGCACCGCCACGAGCGAACTGACCATTGCCACCCTGGCGGCTTGGCTCAGCGTGTTTACCGGCGCGTTGCAGCCTTGGCGCTATTTGTTGACGCTCTGGATGGGCACCGTGCCGTTGGTTGTGACGGTGCTGACGCATCTGGCGGACTATCGCCCGCCGCAATTAGTCGCGCTCGCTGACTTTTGGATGTTCGCGGCGGTGGTCGGCAGCATTCGCGGCCTT
The DNA here is from genome assembly GCA_903877345.1 of uncultured Oscillochloris sp. Classification (GTDB taxonomy): domain Bacteria; phylum Chloroflexota; class Chloroflexia; order Chloroflexales; family Chloroflexaceae; genus CAIWXH01. Next base: position 1,272 of record CAIRDL010000406.1, read on the forward strand.
AGCGAGAGCAAGCTGGCCTGGTGGGTGAATGCTCAGGTGGGCTTGTTCTACGTGGGCATCGTGCTCTATCTGGTAGATGAAGTAGCGGAGGTCTGAGATGGTTCAGCGGATTGCCGTCGGCGTGGTCGGGGTGCTGATCGTCGTGCTGCTTGGCTTCATTGGCTTCACACTCGCTACCCGAGGTGCGCCCAGCCAAAGCGCTGTGCCGGTGCCGGTGGCCGTGGTGATGTCCCCAATGGCGAGTAATGCGCCGGTGGCGAGTGGTACGCCGGTGGCGAGTGGCACGCCGGCGGCGAGTGGCACGCCGGTGGCGGTGGCGAGTGGTACGCCGGTGGCGAGTGCTGCCTATCCTACTGGTACGCCGAGGGTGGCGGGGACGATGGTGACTCTCTATCCCGACGGTGATCCCAGAAATCCGACGATCAATGCGAC
>CAIRDL010000407.1 GCA_903877345.1 uncultured Oscillochloris sp.
CCCTGAGCGAAGCGAAGGGTCTCGGCCGGGATTCTTCGCTTCGCTCAGAATGACCAGATGCCTCACAGCGTTCCTTCTGTGGTATTGCCTTTAGGGCGTTCGTTGAAGCTTGAGCAAGGTGGCATCATGGTTCGTTTCCTCCCGGCACCCCTCATTGGTATGCTGAGCCTGATGGTCTTGGTGTTGAACACGCTTTTCTGGGCGGTGCCGCTCTTCAGCGTGGCCCTCGTGAAGCTCCTCATCCCATTGCCTGCTGTGCGGCAGCGGTTGTCGGCCCTGCTTACGGAGCTTGCCGAGCGCTGGATTGCGGTCAATAGCTGGGTGCTGCGCGTGATTCAGCGTGCGCCTTTGCAGGTCACGGGGCTTGCGGGGCTGCGGCACGACGGGTGGTACCTGATCTGTTGCAACCACACCTCGTGGGCGGACATCCCGCTCCTGCAACGGGTTTTTGCGCAGCGCATCCCGTTTCTGCGCTTCTTCCTAAAGCAAGAATTGATCTGGGTGCCGCTGCTTGGGTTGGCTTGGTGGGCGCTCGATTTTCCTTTTATGCAGCGCTACACGCCTGCGTATTTGGCGAAACACCCCGAGAAGCGCGGCGTTGATAGCGCAACGACCCGCCGGGCCTGTGAGAAGTTTCGCACGAGGCCCACCGCCGTCTTGAATTTCCTTGAGGGCACACGCTACACCGCCGCCAAGCACCAAGCCCAAAACTCGCCCTATGCCCACCTGTTGCGCCCGAAGGCGGGTGGTATGGCGAGCGCGGTTGCGGCGATGGGTACGATGTTCGAGGCGATTCTTGATGTGACGATCATCTACCGTGATGGCCCGGTTGAGTTGTGGGGTTTGCTCTGTGGGCGGTTGGGGCGCGTCGTCATCCACATTGAGCAGCGACCCCTGCCCCCGGAATGGCTCAACGGTGACTATGCAAATGACCCGGTCTTTCGGGCTGCCTTTCAGGCTTGGGTGCAACAGATTTGGGAAGAAAAGGACGCTCGCATCGGGCGCGAACTTGCACTAGACTAAAGCCGCGCCAGCCACGGTAGCACAAAAATATCAACCACCATCGAGACGAAGGTACACATGTGAATGATCACGGCGACCCAGAGGTTGCGGAACCGTAGGCTCAGGTAGCCGCCCAAAATACCGATGGGCAGCGCCATGATCGCCATGAGGCCGCGCTCGGTGAGGCCCACCGGGGCCACGGCGTAGTGGTTCACCGCGTAGGCTAGGGTAGTGAGCGCAACCGCAAGGTGCAAGTTCGTTCCTCGGTCGCGTAATGCAGAGAGCAGTAACCCGCGCCAGAGGAACTCTTCGGCCAACACCAGCACCGGGAAGAGGTAAATGAAGCCCATCTGCACCAAAATGGTCTGCATCTCGGCCATCGGTGGGTTGCCCGCCCGGTAGTACGTATAGGTGTTGCCCCAGTCCAGAAGCATCAGGGCAACGCCGATGAGCCCGCCCCAACGGACGGCTTGGCCCAGGTTGTGCCGCGTGAGCCCTACGCGCTGCCAAGCGTTGGCGCGGCTACAGTAGCGCAGGGTCAAGAAGAGCGCGCCAAGCACGTACAGGAAGAGGGCGGGCCATTCGGTCAGGGGCGTGAAGTGCCCCACCAGCCCCAAGAGCCAAACGGCACCAACGAGGCCCAGGCTCAGGCGAAGCCGCTGCTCGTGGTCGGGCTGCCTCACGAGGGCTGATGAGGCGCTTGTTTCACCGTGCATCAAAAAACTCCCTTCTGCCTTGCCGCGACGCAGGTGCCTAGTATACCCGCACGGCGCGGCGTCACGTTGCCAAGGCCGTTACGCTGCGGCGTCATCACTAGCGCCAAGCCGTGCCGCCTGATGTGACCGTGATCATAGTTTGCGCAAGGCCCACCGTCTATAATCCAATTATCAGCAAGGCATGGGTGCGGAGGTTCCGCATCACCCCGGCAGAAACGGGACAAACGCCCCCGTTGCGGCGTTACGGTCAGGGCGCAAGGCCCACCCGGCCTATTAAGGAGGCCGTTATGGCGAACCTAGAACTGTTACGCAACGTACCGATTTTCGCCCGCCTCACCGATGACCAGTTGCGCCTGATTGGGGCGAGTTTGGGCACCCGGGCTTGTGGCCGGGGCGAGACGATTTTTCACCAGGGGAGTGACGGCGACGTACTCTACCTGATTGTTCATGGTCAAGTGCGGATCTACACCATTAGCCAGCTTGGACAAGAGCTGTCGGTCAAGATTTTTCGCGATGGTGATTTTTTTGGCGAATTGGCCTTGCTCGACGGGCAACCGCGTTCGGCAAGCGCCGAGGCGATGCGCCCGACGACGACGCTGACCCTGCATCGCCACGCCTTCCGCGAGGCGGTGCGGACAATGCCCGATATTGCTGTGCAGGTGCTTGAGGAGCTGTCGGCCCGTCTGCGCGGCACCAATACCTACATCGAACATCTCGCCAGCCACTCGGCACCCCAGCGCGTTGTGCGGACGCTGCTCGATTTGGCCGATCAGCACGGTGTGGGTGAGCAGGGCGGAACGACGCGCATTGATCTGTATTTGACCCAAGACGACCTCGCGAGTTTGGCTGGAACCACCCGCGAGACAGTTAACCGGGTGCTCAGTGGCCTGCGGGAACAGGGACTCATCCAAATTGAGCGTGCGCGGGTCAGCGTTCTGAATTTGCCGCAGCTTGAGGCGCGGCTTGAACTAGCCTAACGCATGGCAGATTGTAGATTTTAGCGATACGGAATTTTCTAATTATTTAGGTCGTGCAAATGATGCGTGATGCGTGATCAGTCACGGATCACGGATCACGCATCAGACGGGAGGCTTCCAATGTTTTACCTCTTCCTGCTCGCCCATCTGGTCGCTGATTTCGCCTTGCAGCCCCTTTGGCTCGTGCGCCGCAAGCGCCAGTGGGACGGCCTGTTGCTTCACGTTGGGGTTGTGTTGGTCTGTATGCTTGTGTTGATGCTTGGCGAACCGAACACCCGGAGTCTCTGGCCGACGATGGTGGGCATCAGTGTGGTGCATCTAGCCGCCGACCGCTGGAAGGTGCGTTACGCCGACCGGCTTTTGCGCCCGCCCTTTGTGCCTTTCCTGCTGGATCAGGGTTTGCATTTGGTGACTATCGCCGCTGCGTTGAGCTTGGCGCTTCCGGCGGGGCAGGTTTGGTCGCCCGCCGCGCTGAGTCTGGCGTGGCCCGCGATTTACCTGAGTGCGTACATCGTGGCGGCGCTGGCGGCACCGATTGCCCTGATTGTGCTGTTTGATCCGACCTTCCAACACGCGGCGCAGGCTGCCCGCGCCCGCACGCGCAGCTTGGTGGCAGCCCTGGCGGTGCTGACTCTAAGCCTCGTGGCTGGCCCGGCAGCCTTGCCGTTGACTCTGGCGGGCTTGGCGTTGGCGAGCCGTCGCCCAGCTTCACCCCATCCACTCGACGGCCCTGCGGGACTCATCGCGGTGGCGATTGTGGCCGCCGCTACCGGGGCGCTGCTCACGCTGATGGGGTAGCGACGAGTGCGCGGGTCACGGGCGAAAGCCCCTGCGAATCGTCAAGCGGAAACCTACAGTTCTGAATCATGCCAAAACGCGGCGACGGGGTGCATAGCCTCGTCGCCGCGTTTTTTAGATCTTCAGATCATGATTCTGGGCGGAGTGAGGGCATCTCACCCTCCGCACAACTGCGCGGGCGAGACGCCCTCGCTCCCAGATTCTTTCGCAGAATGCGCCCCTTACTCCTCCTCGTCAAGCTTGAGCCAGATCTGGTAGACGGCCCGCTTCGGCAAGCCAAGCTCGTGGGCGACGATACGAGCCGCCGTGCTGCCATTGTGGCCTTGCGCCCGCAAGTCGCGGAGGCGCACGGCAAGCTCGGCCTCACTTGGCGGTGCGCTGCCCGCCTCCGGCAGATGGATGCGGTCACGGTCGCGCTTGTGCTCACCAGAACTCTGGCGACCCTCGATGACCAGCGTGTACTCGCCACGGGGGCGCTCGGTGCTGAAGTGGTGGATCATCTGGGACACGCTGCCCCGCCGCAGGGCCTCGAACCGCTTGGTGAGGTCTTTTGCCACCACGATGCGGCGGTCGCCCAATACCGCCAGCATGTCATCAAGGGTTTCACACAGGCGGTGCGGTGCCTCGAAGCACACCAGCGTGAAGCTCAAAGCGGCGAGGTCGGTAAAAAGTGCCCGTCGCTCAACGCTCCGTCGGGGCAAAAAACCCACGTAGGCGAAGCGCGTGGTTGGCAGCCCCGAAGCCACGAGCGCAGCGACCGGCGCACTTGGCCCAGGCACAGGGGCGACGGGAAAACCGGCAGCAATGCAGGCGGTCACAAGCTCAAAGCCTGGATCAGCAAGCGCCGGCGTACCCGCATCAGAAACCAGCGCCACGTCGCCGCTCGCCAGGGCCGTCAGAATTTCGTCGAGACGGGCCAACTTATTGTGCTCGTGATACGAGATGCAACGGGTCGTGATCTGATAATGGTCAAGCAACGTCCGCGTATGGCGCGTATCTTCGGCGGCGATGAGGCGCGCCTCGCGCAGCACCCGCAGCGCTCGCAGCGTAATATCTTCCAAATTGCCGATGGGCGTCGCGACTAGATAGAGCGTGTTAGGCATGGTTTAGATTTTTGATTGGGGAAGCGGATCTTTTCAATTGTTCCGTCGTGACCCGTGATGCGTGATCCGTGATCGGTCACGGCACGGCCTCGTCACGGATCACGCAGCACGGGTCAAGCGGTGACGAGACGTTTTCATTTTTCCGCTTCCCTTGGAGATTGCAGAACCACACGCTCTTTGCGTCACACGAGCGTATGGTCTGACGCAAAGGCGCAAAGGTACTGCCAAAATCTAAAATCTAAAATCCAAAAGACGCTGCTCCCGCCAGTAGTCCAGCAACTCTTCCACCATTGCCGGGACGCCAATGGTCGGTGCCCAACCTGTCGCGGCGCACAGCTTCCGATTATCGCCCAACAAAATCGGCTCGTCGCTCGGACGGAGGCGGGCGGGGTCTACTTGTACCGTGATCGGCACACGGGCGCGTTCAAGCACCATCTGCACAATATCGCCGATGCGCGTGGCTTGTCCGGCGCAAAGGTTGTAAACCTCGCCGGGTTGTCCACGCTCGATCAGCAACCAGAGCGCACGGGCGACATCACGGGTATGGGTGAAATCGCGGCGCGGTTCAAGGTTGCCGACCCGCAACAGCGGAGCTTGCCGCCCCGCTTCAATCGCCGCCGCCTGTTGGCAGAACGTCTGGATGGCGCAACGGTCGCCTTGGCGTGGCCCGACATGGTTGAAGGAGCGCGTTACGAC
>CAIRDL010000408.1 GCA_903877345.1 uncultured Oscillochloris sp.
GGGGAGTCTAACCGGCGGGGGGCGCTACGCTGCGCGATGGTCTGCCTGGGAGTGGCGGTGATGGGAAGAACTGTACGCCTTCCCACGGCTGCCTGGGGTAGTAGGTTCTCAACCCCAACTAGCGCTCTGGCAACCCGGTGCCCCTGCCACGCTGGATGGTAGGTTGCAGATTTCAGATTGCGGATTTTGGCCGTAGACAAGGTTCGTGGGCGCTTTACCGTTGCCGCCGACTCCGCCCGCACTCCCCCCAGAAGATCTGTCCCAGGCTGTAGCGTGTATGGGCGGGGCCGTTGCGGGAGAACTCCAGGTTTGGTTGCGGAAAATTAACGTGAGGTTGCGCTGTAACTTACGGAGGCTAGAGAATGATTCACGGAGGCTAGAGAATGATTCACGGAGGCTGGAGAATGATTCACGCAGGCTGGAGAATGATTCACGGAGGCTGGAGAATGATTCGCGCAGGCTGGAGAATGATTCACGCAGGCTGGAGAATGATTACGCGCTCCCCGCTACGCTACACCCGCTCCAACAGTTCAAACAACCGTGGTGCCACTTCGGCCAATTCAGGCGGCAATTGGTCGCCCCGCAGAATGGCCTGCCCCAGCGCCGAACGCTTTAGCTCAAGCAGCTCGCGCTCCAGTTCGTTCGTCATCAGCACATCGCGCTGGATCTTGCCGTCGCGAATGGTAATCACCCGTTGGGCCGCCGCCGCCACCTCGGTGTTGTGCGTCACAATCACCAACGTCACGCGCTGCTCCCGGTTCAACTGGCCCAACAGCCCCATAATATCCGCCGTCGTCTTGCTGTCGAGATTGCCGGTGGGCTCGTCGGCCAGCACAATCGCAGGCTGATTCGCCAAAGCCCGCGCAATCGCCACGCGCTGCCGTTCGCCGCCCGAAAGCTGATTAGGCAAATGGTTGCCACGTTGCGCCAAACCCACCAGGCCCAGCAACTCATTGGCCCGCGCCCGCCGCTTTCTGCCGCTCAACGGCAGTTCGTACATCGGCACCTCAATGTTCTCACGCGCCGTCAGCGTCGGCAGCAGGTTGTGGCTCTGAAAGATAAAGCCAATCGTCTGCCCGCGAAAGCGATCCAGGTTTTTTACCTGCGAGAGCGGCGTGCCGTTGACGATGACTTCGCCTGTTGAGGGCCGGTCAAGCGCCCCGATCAGGTTCAGCAGGGTTGATTTGCCTGAGCCGGACGGCCCGACGATAGCGACGACTTCGCCTTTGTGGATCTGGAGTGTGACGCCGTCAAGCGCTTTCACCGGCACACGCTCACCGTAGACCCGCGTCAGTTCCCGGGTTTCCAGCACCAGTGGCTCAGTAGGTATGGGCTTATTCATAGTGAAGAGCCTCAATCGGGCGCAGCCGCACCGCTCGCCAAGCGGGGAGCAGCCCGCCCACGACGCCTAGCCCCACCGCCATCGCCAAGACACGCGCCAAATCGCCCGCCACATAAATCGCCCCCAACACATCGCCATAGTCAGGCACAAAGCTCAAGAGTGCATTGAGGCCCATGCCAATCCCGATGCCCGCCACGGCACTCAACAAACTCAAAGCCAGCGCCTCGGTCATAATCATTCGCAGCACGCGCCCACTGCGCCAACCCACCGCGCGCAACACGCCAAGCTCGTGGGTACGCTCAAAGACGCTCATCAGCATCACATTCATCATCACGATGCCGCCCACCAGCAACATCAAGCCCATCAAGGCACTGAAGACTGCGTCCATCGTGGCGAAATCCTGCATCCGCGAACTAAGATCCGCCGTGCGCGCCACCATCACCTCCGGGTAGCGTTGCTCAAGATCCGCAGCCACCGCCGCAGCGCGTCCCGGATCATACACGCTAATGCCGAGGAATGAAACTTGCCGTGGCTTGCCGAAAATCCGTTGGGCATCGCGTAAGATCAGTACCGCGCCAGTATCTTCGTAGGAAAGGCCGGTCTCGAAGATACCCACGATGTTAAAAGTTTGCCCCGCGAGCCGCAGATTCGTCCCCGTGCTTTTCTTGAGCTTGTTCGCAGCCATACGCCCCAGAATAAGCTCGCCGGGACGCTGGATGGTACGCCCCTCGGTGACGCGATAATGGGGCAAATAGCCCTCGGTGGGGTCAACGCCATAGACGATGAAAAAGGGCAGCCCCGGCACCGCCGTGGTGCTAAAGATCAGCTTGGCGACAGCCTTGACTTCAGGGTGAGTGCGAATTTGCTCGGCCACGCGCTCGTCAATCACCGAGAAAGTCGCATCCGAAGCTCCGGCCTGTTCAGCAATAATATCGGCCTGCCCGGCGCTCAACATCTGACTAATCAGTTGGCGCGAACCCTCAAGGATGCCGCTCAGGGCGACAATCAGGCCGACGCCCACGCCCA
>CAIRDL010000409.1 GCA_903877345.1 uncultured Oscillochloris sp.
CCAATCAGATTGAGCAAGGTTGATTTGCCGCTCCCCGAACGACCAATCAAACAGACAAACTCACCCGCAGCGATGCACAGCCCAAGTTCGTGCAACACCGGCACACTACGCTGGCCTACCTGGTAGCTCTTGCTTAGGTTGTCGAGTTGAACGATGGGTGCCATAGACGAGGTTCGCAGGTACTTGCCATAGTTCTTCAGAGAATGTTTCTGGGTGGAGCGAGGGCGTCTCGCCCTCGCGGTCGTGAGGAGGGCGAGACGCCCTCCCTCCCAGATTCATATTCGTAGTGCGTCGGCAGGCTGGAAGCCTGCACTACGAACGGTAAACCTGACCCCTGACCCCTGACCCCTGACCCCTTGCCTTGGCTAACGCACCACCCTGACGACCGGCAAGTAGATCAGCCCGTAGCGGTTCTCCAGGATTTGCGGGGTGTCATTGGCAAAGCCGTCGCCATTTTTGTCAACGACGATGGACAATGGCGTGCGCCCACCCGTCCAGGCACCAAAGTTCAGTTGGGCAGCAACCCCATCAATGGCTACGTTGCTATTCTCAAAGGTAGCGGTGCTGCCATCAGGTGCCAAGCGCTCAATCAGCAACGCCACCACGATGGGTCGGTCTGACGTCAGCGTAAACAGACCAGTCGTTGCATCAAGGTTGGTCTGCAAGGGCTGACCAAGGGCCAGTGGAATCCCCTGCACGGTCACTCTGATGCTTGGTTGATTGGCGGTGCGCCCGCGTTCGAGCAAGTCCAGATTGGCAATGACAGCGGTGGTCGCACCTGCCGGGCCGGTCGCGCTTATGGAAACCGTGCTGGCATCGGGACTAAGCTTCAGCCCATAGCTCAGAGCGGTCGTACTAGCGATGCCCGCACTGCTCACACCAGCGGGCGCGGCACTGATCTGGGTCAGGTCGCCCTGGTCGGTGAGTAGGTCAAGTTGCATGGCCCCGCTACCCTGGTTCCCGGCGAGATCAAAGGTCAGATCGCCCGACGCCGTATTGGCCCCGCCAACCCCAGCGATCCGGTTCTGGTTACGGTTGCTATCCTCCGCACTGAACCCGTCGCTGAAGGCCACCGACTGATAGTTGCCCGTGCTCGCGACGGCGTTACAATCTGGCGTTGTGACCACCACACCGCCGATGCTCAAGTCGTGACAGTTACTCGTTTCATAGGCCACCGGATTGCCCGTGGCAAGGAGGGTTCGGTTCGTGGTGGTTAGCGCCGCACTGGTGCCAAGCATCACTAGGCCGCGCATCGCGTGGGCCGAGAGGTAGCGTAGATCGGGGAGCGCACTGCTCGTACTGTCGCCACTCAGGTCTATGGTCTTGCCCAAGGCTGCGAAAGTGGTACTGTAGCTCCACGTTGCGGCAGCAAGATCGAAGCGCACTTTACGATTGTTATCGCCGGGAAAATTCGCATCGTAGACGTAGAGATCAAACTGATTGCTGCCTACATCCACTAGGCGGTAGGGCACGAGCGTATGGCTACTGGCCCCATCACGGGCATAGAGCAGCAACAGGAGGGGATTGGCGGTCGCACGCGGACGCTGGAGTTCTGTGGTAATACTGGCTAACAAGCGTCCCGGTGGCAAAGCGCGGAGGTAGCCGCTATCGCCTTTTGCTCCGGTACGCACCGAAAATTGTTGGGCGCTAAAGCGGTTGATGTAGGCAGCCAACGCACGGCTGAGGGACAGGTCAAAACTCGCACTGGCCGTGGGATCAAACAGCGCCGGTTGTTCATCCTGGGCCGTGAAGAGACGCAAGCTGGTGACGCTCATGCCGTAGGCATTGCCATAGGTGGTGCGCTGGTGTGAGGCGATCAAGGCGCGCACACTAACGTCAATCGTACAATCGGTGCCGTCCGCCGTAAGCGTTCCCCGCTTACAGACCGCATCAGCACCGTACATATCAATCAGCGTCGCCGCACCTGGATCGAGGCTGTCGCCAAAATTACCAAAGGCAAAGCCATC
>CAIRDL010000410.1 GCA_903877345.1 uncultured Oscillochloris sp.
CCACGAACTCAAAGGCGAAGGCGTGCTTGTCTTGGCGGTGCTCAAACAGCATATTGCCCCCGCCGATCAGGACAGCGTCTCACGCGGGATTACCCAGATGGTGCGCGAACGCATCGGCCCCATCGCCACGCCCGACGCCATCCACTTTGTAAGCATGTTGCCGAAAACCCGCTCAGGCAAGATTATGCGCCGGGTCATCCGTGCGGTGTACCAAGGTGATAATATCGGCGACCTCAGCACCATCGAGGACGACGCCACCATTGATATGGTGCGTGAAGCCGTAGATTTGCTGAAGGGCGATCTTTAACCACCGCTGTCATGTCACCCTGAGCGCAGCGAAGGGTCTTTCAGCCGGCTGGGAGAGATGCTTCGCTGCGCTCAGCATGACATGCGCTACAGCGTGACTTTTGCGGTAGTGCCTATTTTCCACTGGAACGTTGTGTCAAGAAACGAGGAGAAGTTTTCTATGCCTGAGATCCGCGACGTGGCGACGCCTTCGCACAATGAGGTATTCCACCCAACCCCGGAAATGGTCGAGCATTCGAATGTGATGGCGTATGCGCGCACTAAGGGTATCGCCAACTATGACGAACTGTATCAGTGGACGCTTGACCACAACGAGCAGTTCTGGGCCGATATGGCGAACGAACTGGAGTGGTACGAGCCGTGGGAGCGGGTGCTTGACGATGATAACAAGCCCTTCTTCAAGTGGTTTGTCGGCGGCAAAACCAACATCGTCCACAATGCGATTGACCGTCACGCGAAGTCTTGGCGCAAAAACAAGCTGGCCTTGGTTTGGGAAGGTGAGGACGGCACGCAGCGCACGTTCTCGTACCACGCGCTGAACCGTGAAGTCAGCAAAATGGCGAACGTGCTCAAGAGCGTGGGCGTGAAAAAGGGCGACATTGTCACCATCTACTTGCCCCGCATCCCCGAGTTGGTGATGTTCATGCTGGCCTGTGCGAAGATTGGCGCGGCCCACAGCGTTGTCTACGGCGGGTTCTCCGAGGCCGCGCTTGCCGACCGCCTCGCCGATGCCCAGAGCAAAGTGCTCGTGACTGCCGATGGCGGCTTCATGCGTGCCAAGATTGTCGAGTTGAAGAAGATCGCCGACGAGGCGCTGGCCCGCACGCCCACCGTGCAGACCTGTCTGGTGGTCAAGCGCACCGGCCACGCCGTCAACATGGAGATTGGCCGCGACCTCTGGTTGCACGAACTGATGAGCCTGCCGATTGCCAGCACCGAGTGTGCTACCGAAGTGATGGACGCCGAGGATCCCCTCTTCATCCTCTACACCTCGGGCACCACCGGCAAGCCCAAGGGCGTCGTTCACACGCACGGCGGCTACATGGTCGGCACGTACGCGACCCTCAAGATGGTTTTCGACCTGAAGGAAGAAGATCGCTACTGGTGTGCCGCCGACCCGGGCTGGATCACCGGCCACAGCTACATCGTCTACAGCCCCTTGCTCAACGGCGCGACCTCCTTCATGTACGAAGGGGCGCCGAACTATCCCTTCCCCGACCGCTGGTGGTCGCTGGTGGCCCGCCACTCGATCAGCGTGCTCTACACCTCGCCCACCGCCATTCGCGGCCTGATGCGCTTCGGCGAAGCCTGGCCCTCCCGCCACAACCTGAGCAGCCTGCGGCTGCTTGGCTCGGTCGGCGAGCCGATCAACCCCGAGGCGTGGCGCTGGTACCACAGTGTCATCGGCAAGGACCGCTGCCCGATCATGGATACCTGGTGGCAGACCGAGACCGGCCACTTCATGATCACCCCCACGCCCATCACGCCGCTCAAACCCGGTAGCGCCACCAAGGCGTTTCTCGGTACTGAGGTGGACGTGATCCACGAAGACGGGACATCTTGCGCGGCCAACGAGGACGGCCTGTTGGTGATCAAGCGCCCCTGGCCCGGCATGATGCGGACGATCCTCAACGATCCGCAACGCTACGTGGACACCTACTGGACGAAGGTGCCCGGCTTCTATGCGGCGGGCGATAGCGCCCGCAAGGATGAGGACGGCTACATCTGGGTGATCGGTCGCCTCGACGATGTGATCAAGGTTTCCGGCTACCGCCTCGGCACCGCCGAAGTCGAAAGTGCCCTGGTCAGCCACCCGTCGGTCGCGGAGGCCGCCGCCATTGGCTTGCCCCACGAAATCAAGGGCAACGCCATCCACGCCTTCGTCATCCTGCGTACGGGCTTCGACGGCGGCCAAAAGCTTGAGGACGAACTGCGCGCCCACGTCGGCCACGAGCTTGGCCCGATTGCCCGCCCCGACGCCATCACCTTCGTCACCACCCTGCCCAAGACCCGCTCAGGCAAGATTATGCGCCGCGTGCTCAAAGCCCGCGCCCAGGGTCTGCCCGAAGGCGACATCAGCACCTTGGAGGAGTAGCACGGACGACCTTCAGAGCTTCCACTTCTCCAGCACTACAGACAGATGTAGTGCTGGAGAAGTTTGGGGGTAAAAAGAGAACCAGATCGCGGAAGGCTTCTTAAGCACTCGGGGCTGTAGCTCAGTTGGATAGAGCAGCGACCTTCTAAGTCGTTGGTCGCCCGTTCGAGTCGGGCCAGCCCCGCCACGAAAAACCCTGCCCAATGTCAGAAAGTAGTATCGGCCTTAATGGTGCGTACAATTGTTCCGAGTGTCAAGGGCTGTTGCCCGGGCACACCTACAGCAATCCTATTGGCGTCGAGGCTTTAGCCGGATAGAACCGCCTAAAGGCTCGACTCCTTTTCACTACCTTTGTAGGATTGCTATAAGGCAGTAGAGCAAAAATCACCCTGTCACCCATGTCACGCTGAGCGGAGCGAAGCGTCCCGGTGGGCATTATCATCGCCGGGACGCTTCGCTCCGCTTAGCGTGACAGGGCGAGTTTTGCGGTATTGCGCTATAAGAGGCTGTCTGAAAAGACCTTCAGCGAAAGAATCTGGGAGGGAGGGCGTCTCGCCCTCGCACGTCCATGAGGGCGAGACGCCCTCTCTCCCCGGCCGCACGCAACCCGCTACGGATTTCCGGTACGCTGTCCTCGGACGGAGCCATCCCTTTTCAGACAGCTTCTCAGATCGCTAGATTGAACCATGCCTTACAGCACCTGCTCCTCGACCGTCCAAGACTGGACGCCGGTGGTGACGAAGGAGAAGGGCCGCATGTGAACCCCCGCCTCGCCCAGCACACGCTCCAGCGCAAGGCGGCGGTCGAAGGGGCAGGCGAAGACCATAAAGCCACCGCCGCCCGCACCCGTGATTTTGCCGCCCCAAGCCCCGTGCTGGCGGGCAAGCGCATAAACGTCGTCAACAATGGGCGGGGCGATATAGGGCGAAAACGCCTTTTTCACCTCCCAGGCGTCGTGGAGAAGCCGCCCGAAGTCGGCAATGCGCTGCTCGCGCAACAGCCGCGTGGCCTGATCCACAAAAGCTTTCGTCTCATCGTGGTAGCGCAAGGTGTCGCCCTGCACGAGCCGCTCAACCTGATCCGCCATCAGGTGGTGGCGTAGAAGTTGGCGGTCGCCGATGTAGCCAATGATGAGGCAGCTCTCAAGCTCGAGCATCGCCGTCGGGTCGGTAATAACTGGCTCGACAATCACCCGATCTTGGCCGAAATGATAGACGCACATCCCCCCAAAGACCGCCGCGTATTGATCTTGGCGTCCGCCGGGAATGCCGAGATCTACCCGCTCGATGCGGTAGGCCAACTCCGCCAACGTGTGCGGGTCGAAGCTCTGACCGGCAGCGTTGTAGAGCAGTTTGAGCATACTGACGACGAGGGCCGACGATGAGCCGAGTCCGCTGCCAGGGGGCGCATCGCTGAACATCGTCAGACGGTAGCCGGGGCGTTCGGGGGTGAAGTTGGGGCGCAGGTGCGGCATCGCGGCGAGTACCGCTTGGGGCAGTGGCAGTTTGCCCTCCCACTCGCGCCCGCTCACCAGCTTACTCACCTCTTGTAGGTCAAGCGACCGAATAGTGAGGCCGGGTTCGCTACTCGCCGTGAGCATACAGCGAACGTAGAGGTTAATGGTGCAGTTCAGGACTTTCCCGCCGTGCGTTTCGGCGTAGGGGCTAACGTCGGTGCCACCGCCAAAGAAACCGATCCGCATGGGTGCCCGGGCTTTGTAGATCTTCATGCAAGGCTTGCCTTTAGACGAGGTTCAGAAGCGGTCGCTCCAGACCGGCGAAACTATACCGCAGGCCGGTGGATTTGGCGAACCAACGGATCAGTCGGTGCGCCGTAGGGCTGATGCTACCGGCATGGCCGATGCTGAACCATGCCCTGTGCTACAATCCCGCCACGTTCCGTCGTGGGCCTGGGAAAGGTGCATCATGCGTTTGACCATCCCCGAACTGTCGCTCGTTGTGCTGCTTGGCCCCTCGGGTGCGGGCAAATCTACCTTTGCACGGGCGCACTTTCTGCCGAGTGAGGTGCTTTCGTCGGACGCCTGTCGCGCTCTTGTCGCCGATAACGAAAACGACCAGGCGGCTACCAAAGACGCCTTCGATGTCCTGCACTTCATCGCCCGTAAGCGCCTCGCTGCCGGGCGGCTTACCGTGGTTGACGCCACAAATGTGCAGGGCGAGGCTCGCCGCCCGCTTGTCGCCCTGGCCCGTGCGTTCCATGTGCTGCCTGTGGCGCTGGTCTTCAACCTGCCGGAACAACTCTGCCAGGAGCGCAACCGCGACCGGCCTGAGCGGGCGTTTGGCCCTCACGTCATTCGCCGTCAACTCGCCGAGTTGCGCCGCTCGCTGCACGGCCTCCACCGCGAGGGTTTCCGCCATGTCTTCACATTCACCACGCCCGAAGAGGTTGCGGCGGCGACCATTGTGCGCGAGCCGTTGTGGAATAATCGCCAGACTGACCACGGCCCCTTCGATATTATTGGCGATATTCACGGCTGTTATGCGGAATTACTGGCGCTGTTGGCGCAGCTTGGCTACGCGCCGCGTCCCGACGATGGGGTTTACGCCCACCCCGCCGGGCGCAAAGTTGTGTTCCTCGGCGATCTGGTGGATCGCGGGCCAGCCGTGC
>CAIRDL010000411.1 GCA_903877345.1 uncultured Oscillochloris sp.
AGCGGTCACGAATCCTTGTCAGGCTCCTCCTGCGCCTGGGTCGCCTCGGCACGCTGGAAAATCTGTGCCCACACCGCAGCGGCGCGTAGTTGGTCGGCGAGTGCAGGTGCGCGCCGCCGAGGGGTAACGAGGCAGCAGATCTGGCGCGTTGCCGGGGCGGGAGTCGTCGGAGCGTCGGTGGGAGGAGGTGTATCATCGTTCACAGTGAGGGGAACTCCTTACGCAGATTCTATTGCGGCTAAGTCGCGCCGCGACGTATGTGCAGCAAACGCGAGTCTACCACATGGCAGCCCTGCCTCTTTCACCCGCTAACCCAGGCGGTCGGAGGTGGCACCAAAGCACGGTACTGCGCCAAACTCGCGGGGTCGTCAACATCAAGGGCGAGGGTTGGTGAGTGGTACCAACGAAGGTGCAGGTTGCGGGCAACTGCCTCGGCGAGGTGTTGCGCGGCACTTGCAGGGCCGAAACGGAACGGGATGGCAGCCGTGCGGTGTAAGCCGAGCGCGTTGGTGCCGTGTCCCGCCGCATCAGGGGCGAGCGCCACGGCGGTGTTGTGGGCCAACAGAGCGGCGAGTGCAGCGACATCGGCGGGCGTGATCAGCGGCACATCACCAGGCACGACGAGAATCGCCTCGGCCCCATGTGCGAAGGCGCAACGCCGGGCTTGCGCCAAAGCACTGTTGAGGTCGCTGGCGTGTTCGTGCAGGGGCTGCGCGCCCCAACTTGTCGCTAGCCGCAGCGCCACGGGGTCTGCGCTGACCAGCCAGGTTGTCGTCACCGGCGTGGCAGGGCGGCACAGCACACCCACAACGCGCCCCAGCATCTCGATCATCAAGGCGCGGCGTTCGTTGGGGGTTAAGGTGCCAGCAAGGCGACTTTTGGCCTGGGCAAGCGATTTCACCGGCACAATGGCATGGAGCATCATCGGGGGTGTTTCAGCGAGCTAAGGCGAGGGCGGTGGTCGCGAGGTGCGCCTTCTCGACGGGGCCGCGCATGATTGTGTCGGTGATGGCAACCCGCAGGCCCAGGGCGGCGATGGCGGGGGCAAGGGCGGCGTCAACGTGGTCAATCACCATCCCGTCAAGAAAAGCGGCGTAAGCGCGGGCGACGCCAAGGGCCGAGGCTTCGTGGCCGGTTGCACGCAACAGCGGCACGGCTGGCCCCTTCAGTGCCACACCGCCGACAATTGGACTCACGGCCACCACACGCGCCGTCGTGCTCATCAGCGCCTCGCGCACACCGGGCAGCGCCAGAATGGGGCCAATGCTCACGATAGGATTGCTGGGGGCGACTAAGACAACCTCGGCGGCGGCGATAGCTTCGAGGACGCCGGGGGCAGGACGGGCAGGGCCAGCCGCGTGCAACCGCACCCCGTACACGTCATCTTGGGCGTGACGCTCAACAAAATATGTCTCGAAATGCACTTCGCCCGCAGCCGTCAGAATGTGCGTCGGCGCAGGATCATCGCTCATAGGCAAAATATGCACTGCCACGCCGAACGCTTGGCGGAAGTGGTCAGCGATGGCACTGAGCGTATGCCCGGCTTGGCGCATAGCCGTGCGCCGCAGATGAATGGCGAGGTCGCGGTCGCCCAACTTGAACCAACTCGGCCCCCCGAGGCGCACCAGCCATTCCATGCAGTTGGTTGTATCCCCAGCGATACCCCAACCCTGTTGGCGGTCAATCAGATCTGCCAGGGTACAGGTCACGATGTCGAGATCATGCGCAATCTGTAGCCCGTGCAGCACAAAATCGTCGCCCGTGTTGACGATAG
>CAIRDL010000412.1 GCA_903877345.1 uncultured Oscillochloris sp.
GCGACGAGTGTGCTTACGGTGACGCTGCCCACCGACGTGGCGCTGCTGACCGCCAGTGTGCCGCCTACTCGTGTCAGCGGCCAAACCCTCGTGTGGGAATTGGGCACGCTGAACCCGGCGGCGGCGGGCAGTCTGCGGCTTGCTGTTCGCACGAACGTGCCTGCGGGGACGCTGCTGACGATAGTGACCAGCATCAGCACCGTGACGCCTGGCGACGACCCGAGCGACAACGCCGCCACGGGAGCCACGACTATTGTGGCGCCACCAACAGTTGTGCCTGCGCCGATAACGAGCAGCTTGCGCCTCGCCATTCACTCAGACCTCGATCCGAACCACGGTGGGGCGAGCGAAACCGATGGCGTTTACCTGACACCGTTGGGTGCCACCGGGTTCACATGGCCGACGGGCGAAGTGTTGGACTTCGCGCCACGGCTTGCCAGCTACAGCTTGGCGGCACCAAGTTGGCCGCTGGAATACCGCGCCCGCGTGACGGGCTGGAGCGTGACGAGCTTCACCGTCAATGGGCGCACGGTGGCCCCGACGGCGGCGGACAGTCGGAGTGTGGCGGGCTGTCGCGGGGCAGGCCACGCGCCCAGTGCGGGTTCGCTCCTGACGGGCTGTGTTTCCTCCTACGTGGGCGCGTACCCCGACGGGCGGGCGCTCGACGCCTTCCTGCCTACGGTGACGGCGCTGCGAGAGCTTGACATGGCGACGCAAGGCCATGTGTACTGGACGCAGCCCCCGGCTCCGCCAATGCGCCCCGACGTATACCTGTTCACGCTAGATCCGCTGGCGGCTCCGCAGATTACCGTGGCGGTCGAGGTGGAAGTGTGGGCGCTGAATGTCTGCCCGGACTTCCTGCTAAACCCATTGGGGGCCTGCGGGACGCCTATCGAATTGCCGCAACCGCCACGGACGCGGCAACCCTTGGCGCAAACCTACACGGTGACGCTGGTGGTACCCCGGAGTGTGGTTGGCCCGGGTGGGGTGGTGCCGGGGGGCCGCTGACCGCAGACCGTTGACTGTTGACCACTGATCACTGACCACTGAGAGGGCTGTGATGCGAACGACTTATCGAAAAAAGACGCAGGGGCAAGCGCTGGTCGAGTTTACGCTGGTGATTGGGATCTTCCTGACACTGATGATGGGCCTGATTTGCGTGGGCCAACTCCTCTTGGCGAACTACACGGTGAGTCAGGCGGCACGGGCTGCGGCGCACCAGGCGGCGATTGCGGGCGGCGACGCGACGGCAGCCCAGGCAGCGGCGACCCAGGTGCTTGATGCAGGGGTGGGTACGACCGCGACGGAGGCACAGGTTGTCGTCACATGCGAGCGCCGACCCTGTCGTCGCTACGACCCGATCACGGTTACGGTGGCTTATCGGGGGGCGTTCTGGACGCCGCTGCCGCCGCTCTTTACCGCATTTGCCCTGGAGGCTCGTGCCACCCGAGCGGCTGAGCGCGATCAGCAATAGCCGATAGCCGATAGCCGATAGCCGATAGCCGATAGCCGATAGCCGATAGCCGATAGCCGATAGCCGATAGCCGATAGCCGATAGCCGATAGCCGATAGCCGATA
>CAIRDL010000413.1 GCA_903877345.1 uncultured Oscillochloris sp.
AAACCAGTCCCCACCACTGTCCCCCCTACGGTCGGCGTAAGCCCGCAACTCCAGACGCTCCTCGACCAAGCCGAGCAGGCGCTAAAAACAGACAACGGTCTGGCGACGGCGCTCAGCACCTATCGTTCGGCGCTTGCGTTGGCCCCCGGCGACCCGTTGGTGCTGACGAAGTTGGCGCTGACTACGAACGCCAGCGGTGATTGGCCCGTTGCCGAGGATTACGCCAACCAATTGCTGAGTGTCACCACGCCCACCCCGCGCCAACTGGCCCTCGGCCACACCTTGCTCGCCGATGCAGTAGCCTCGCAGGGCGACCTAACCAGCGCGGTGGACGAGATTGCCAAGGCGCTGGCAGCGGACGATACGCTCGCCCTCGCCCACGCGATCCAGTCCAACTTGCTCTCCATCCGCGCCAACGCAATCGGCAGCACCGCCGAAATGGACAGCGCTCTCGCCAGTGTTGATCGCGCCGTAGACAGCCTCAGCGATGAGGAGCCGTTGGTGCAGGCGCTGACCCGCAACGCGATTGGTGTCACTTTTGCCCAAGAGTACGATCTGAGCAGTGACGCAGAATCGTTGCGGCAGAGCGACGAACAGTATCAACAGGCGCTCACCCTAGTGCCGAGTGCTGGCCTCTTCCAGGCCAACTTGGCCTACAACCAGTCCAAACAGAAAAACTACACACAGGCTCGCGAAATGTTTACGAAAGCCCTCGCGCTCGGCTACAAGGCGGGCCATGCCGCAATCGGCTGGACGTACTACCAGGAGGGCAAGACAACGGAGGCCGGACAAGCGTTTGAGCAGGCAGTCACGTCGGATCCAGACGCGCCTGATGGCTACTTTGGCAAGGCCCGGCTCCGCTACGATACGCAGGATTACGACGGTGCAATTGAACTCTTCGGCCAAGCGATTGAGCATAACGCCCGGAGTCCCTATTACCACGGTTGGCTTGGCCAAACCTATTTCTGGAAGGGCATCAACGGCAGTGGCACGGCGAAAAAAGACGCCTTCGCGCAAGCCGTCAGTGCTTACAATGCGGCGCTTGCATTGAACGACCGTTACACCTTTGCGCTAAGCGGGCTGGCTTGGACGCTCCAGTTCCAAGAAAACTATGCCGATTCGGTGGCGAAGTTCGAGGAGGTCATCGCCCTTGATCCCCACAACGCGGCCAACTACGACGGGAAGGGCTGGAGTCTCTTTAACCAAGGGAAATACCCAGAGGCCGAAGCCGCATTCCGCGCCGCCATCGAACGGGACAATACTGAAGCCACGTATCACTTCCATCTTGGGTACGCCCTTGAGAATCAGGGTCGCAAGCCGGAGGCCCGGACGGAGTATCTGAGCGCCCTGAAGTTGGATGCAAACTACAGTGAAGCCCAGACTGCCCTTGATCGGATCGGCCCATAGTTTTTTGTCGCTACGTCTGGCCCCGCTGTGGGGCGATGACAATGGTAGGCAACGCAGGGCGTAGCGGTCGGCTACACCTTGCGGCCTAGCTCTGAATGAAGCACCGCCTCCACCTGATCTTGATCGGCCCGCCCGGCGCGGGGAAAAGCACCGTCGCGGATCATCTCACCCAACAAGTGCCCCTAGCCGTGATCGCTACGGGCCAGCGCCTGCGCCAAGCCGTCGCTGCCGACACGCCCATTGGACGGACGATTAAAGCGTTGCTCGACCAGGGTCAGCTTGCGCCTGATACCCTGATGGATCGCCTGATGCGCCAGTGGTT
>CAIRDL010000414.1 GCA_903877345.1 uncultured Oscillochloris sp.
CTGCCCAGGGTGGTGGGGGTGCAATCTTCGCTTCGCGGTCAGTGCCGCCAGTATCCCGTCCACCTCACCACCACCCGGGACGGTTATAGCTACAGTATACGAGAATCCCGACCGGGACGCTTCGCTGCGCTCAGCGTGACATGCGTGCCTTTTGCGGTAGTGCGGTTTTAGGCTTCACAATGGGCTTAGGCGCAGTAGTGCAACAACATACGACAAGCATAGGTATAGACGCTTGTTAGCGTTCGCGGGCCGGTACGCATACGCGAAACCGCGTCCCTCTACGGTGGTGCCCGCAACCGGTGGTATAATCAGCTATTGGCGCGACCAACCCGCTAGGTTCCAGGTGAACGGCGCGGTCGGGTCAGCGCTCACCCCCACAAGGGTGGGATTTGCCAACACAAGGTCTATCCGCTGAAAGAGCGGCAGCACCGGGAGTTCCTGGGCGAAGAGCTGCTGCTGACGCAGGTAGGCCGCCGTTCGTTCCGCATGGTTCAGCGAAGTGGTGGCAACCCTGATAGCTTTGTCGGCTTCATAGAAGCACCAGCCAGGAAAGTTGTTGCCGGTCCAGCCGTTGCTCGCGCTCGGCACCCCCGCACAACTCCAGCGCTCCCAGCCCCGTGGGTCGGGGCCAGCAATCCAGGCAAAGAGCGCCAACTGGAAGGTGCGCCGAAAGAGTGGCCCCGTCGGGCTGTAGAGTCCCGCCGTCGGCACTTCTTGAAGCGAAAGGCCAACCCCGACCGCCAAGAGGTCGTCGCGAATACGCTGCGCTGCCGCCAGTCGCAGCGCCGAACCCTGGGTGGTCACGAGGCTCAGGGTCAGGGGCTGCCCACCGACTTCGCGCAGACCGTCACGGTTGGTGTCAATGAGGTTCGCTGCGTCAAGCAGGTGGCGGGCGTCAGTGGGGCTGTAGGGGTAAGGCGTGAGTTGGTCGGTTGGTGCGGCAGCCCACTGCCCCGCCACGATCCAGCTGTTGAGTACCGCGCCATAGCCGCCGAGCAGCGTCGCAACCAGCGCCTCACGGTTGATCGCTTGGGCAATCGCCCGGCGCACGTTGAGATCCTGAAGCACCGCAACATCAAGGTTGAAGTCTAGGTGCTCCCAAATTGGGCTTGGTACCACGTTGACCCGCACTGCGCCAGTTGCGGCACTGGCCTTGATCGCCGCGAGCGTCTCGGGTGTGGGTTGGTCAAGCGCCACCACATCAAGGCTCCCTCCGGCAACGAGGCTGTGCAAGAGGTTGGGGTCGTTGTGGAAGACGAAACTCACCGTCGCCAACGGGCCAGTTGGCCCTTGGTAGTGGGGATTGCGCGTGAGCCGCAGACTCCCTTGGTCGCGCCGCTCAACCATGT
Organism: uncultured Oscillochloris sp.; assembly: GCA_903877345.1. GTDB lineage: Bacteria > Chloroflexota > Chloroflexia > Chloroflexales > Chloroflexaceae > CAIWXH01. The sequence continues at coordinate 1,350 of CAIRDL010000414.1, forward strand.
ACGGCCCGTAGCCCACCGGCAGCAACGCAAATGCGCCGGTACGCAACTCGGCGGGCTTGCGGTTTGCCAATAGGTGGCGGGGCAACGGCGTGAAGTAGGTGGTGAGATAGACCGGGTCAATGAAGTCAGGCTTGAGCACAGCCCTGGTAGTGTGGGCGTCTACCTGTTCGTAACGCTCTAAAAGGTCGAGCTTGCTCAATGTCTCTTGCCCCAGACTCGTTTGTTGGGCCAGTTCGTAGGCAA
>CAIRDL010000415.1 GCA_903877345.1 uncultured Oscillochloris sp.
CGACCTGCCAACGCCGTCCGAGCAACGCTTTCCCTTCTGGGGTGCGATTGAAGGCCTCCGCTTGCCGTAAATAGGCATGATGGTCGCTCAAAAAGACCGTGCGCTGCGCCTTTGGCTTCCCATCCTCGCCGCGACAAGCGTTCCAGAAGGGGCACCCGTGGCAGTCGGAGGCTAAAAACCGCGCCGTGAGGCCATCTGCCTCCCCTTTGGGAGTGATGCGCGTCGTCGTCACGCCGTTGGGGCAGGTACACACGGTGCGGTCGGCGTTCAGTTTGAAGTTCGCTGGGCCAAAGCGGTTCGGGTCAGCCCCGCCCGCCGGAGGAATCAGCGCCACCATCGTCGTCTGCCCGTCACTGACGACATCGACCCGGGCGCGACATTTCCCCCACCCCGCCGCCCGATCCATGATCATATAGATAGGGATGGGCCGTCCGGCCTCCACTTGTTGGCGGATGAGCGCAATGGGCGCTTCGCTGTCGGAGGTGGCACCCGTTGCCACGACGGCGGCGCGAATGCGGGTACCCGTGGTGGCGATGCCGACGTTGTAGCCGAGGGTCAGATCATCATCATGGTGGCGGAAGGTGGCATCAAGGTCGGTCGCGCTGACGATCCGGTACTGGCCTTTGGTCGTGCGTTCGGTGGGGTAATCCGTACAATCTAATTGCACCTCATCGGCGATGACTTTTTCGAGGGCATCAAGCAACCGCCGAATGTGCTGGCGCTTGGTGTGGGTGAGACCCGGCAAATACGGGAGCAGGCACCGCCGCAGATAGCGGCTGAGTCCGACCGCTTGCACGAGCTGCTGCTGCCGCTCCTCGGCATCGCGCGGGCTGGACGGGTGCCGGATGTGGCAGAAGTCGAGCGGCGGCAGGGCGTGCTGGAGCGAACGGGGCGCGTAGGTTTCCCATGAGCGGAACAGGTCGTCGCAGAGGGCGAGCAGCAGATTAGCAACACGGGGCGGCCACGCGACGGGGGACGCCATGCCGAAGGTATCGAGGATTTGGGGCGTCGTGACGGGGTCTTCGGGGTCTACCCGGTCGAGAAACGCCAACACATCGTTGAACCAGGCATCAGGGGCATGGTCGCGCATCCAGACATGGAAGCGGCTGAGGGTGGCGTGGTCGGGGGTACGCGGCATGAACAGGGAAAGGCCCACGAACCAGCGTGCGACCAGATTCGTGACCAGCAGCACCTCCACATCCCGGTCAGAGCACGCCTCAGCCCAGGCGCGGACAATCTCGGCGCGGACAAGCTGTTCGATGGTGAACGTGGGGGGCGCGCCCGGGCTGTCCGCATCAGCATGAAAGCCGGCGCAGGCGGCCACCACGGCGGCGGGGTCGTAGTGAAGGCCGATCTGCACGAGGGAGTGATCGGCAGGCCGGGGCAGCATCGAACGATAGATGAGGGTCTCGGCCCAGGCGAGGATGGGGCCGAGGAAGATGATGATCCAGACCTGCATCCAGCGTGGCACGGCGGGCAGATCGGGGGTACCGGCGCGCAACGTGGGTGGTATCCTACGAACCACAAACCGCCTCCTGGGTATGGGTTGGTTTGAACTATCGCAATCATGCCCCAGGATGGCGGTTTGTCACATGCGCTTCCTTGTTCCCCGCGAGATAGTTCCGGCCTCGAATAGTTCGAAATAATTCTGCAACAGTCTCCTGGAGGGCTTCGTGCAGCTTCAGGCGTGGCTGGAGCAGCACGGCGTCACGCAGGTGCATGCCTGCATGGAGGCGACCAACGTCTATTGGGAAGCGCTGGCGACGTGGCTGGATGCCCAGGGGCACACCGTCAGTGTGGTCAATCCGGCCCGCATCAAGGGGTACGCCCAGGCGACGATGCAACGCAACAAGACCGACAAGCTGGATAGCGCGGTGATTGCGGCCTTCTGCGCCGCGCATCACCCGTCGGCGTGGCAGCCGTTGACCGCCGAGCACCGCTGTTTGCGCGCCCTGGTGCGCCATCGCGAGGATGTGCTCCAGACC
>CAIRDL010000416.1 GCA_903877345.1 uncultured Oscillochloris sp.
AAGGGCTTTCAGCGCTTGGTAGATATTGCTGCAATGTATCGAATTCTGCATCAGGATGCTGTTGCGGCCCCTTCCCATGCCCGCTTTGCTTCAAGATAAACGTTTTGGGTAAGGGTATGAGACACGCCAGGGGGTAGCCGTTGTGTTCACGGCGATCCTTTCGGTTGCTCCGGTACCCTCGGAGCGTTGGGGTGTACCAGTGAAATGACAAACCGGTACGAACGGCCCCACCTTTACTGCCTGAACCGCCGCACCCTCTATGTTAGGATGCGCCTAGCCTTGTCCTGATCGCTCAGGATGGGGTTAGCGGTCGGTTGAGGGATTCCCACCTCTTCCGACTGCGTCATTTCATAGAACTAATAATAGGCTATATTGCGCCTATTTTTCAAGAGCCTTCTTGGGAGGTCGGCGAGTTTTTCGTGAGCCGATGTACTCATCAATAACGGCTTTAGTTGTGACCCAGTAGAGGCCGATTTTCTTCGCTTTAATGCGGCCACTTTTAGCGTAATTGTGTAGAGTGCCCTTCTCCAGCCCTGCATACTCCGTTGCCTGTTGGAGCGTGATCAACTCACCGAGGGTCAGCGGGTCTACAGGCACTTGGATCTTGTTTTGGTTGGTGGTCATACCGCTGTGTATCTTCCCTGATAGGGCTGGTGGCCCCTGCAGCCGTGTCTCAGTGCGCTCATGGTACGACCGGCGTGCAGGATTACTATCGCCGCCGCATCGAGCGCTGCGGGGTTGCTCCGTGTGATTTGGGTATCGGGGTGCATTGGACCGAGCACCGCTCTTCTAGATTTTCAGATGAAGAATCTGAAAGAGTGTTCGTGCGCTGCTTGCCGACACGGTGCCTGATGGCCTCTGGGCCACACTTTCCGGAATCATTATCTGTAAAGACCATAGTTCTCTATTGGTGATTGTACATGCTATACTCCATGCTATTGGTATTGTCCACACAGGTGACGCGCCGCTGATTGTCGCTATGAAATCCTACGCATTCCTGCAACTGTTTTACCTCCAGACCCCGCTCAGATGAGCGGGGTCTTTTTTGTTCTTAGATAGAGAACTCACGATGCCGCTCTCCGTCGATGAACGTGATCGCTTGACCAACGATCTGCTGACTTGGATCGAGCAGCGCGAAGCTGAACAGATCGCCTACGGGGTCTACGATGTGACGATGACCGGTGCCGAGGTTCTGGGCAGCTACCAGCCTGTTGATGCGACCCGTCCGCCCCTTGCTGATCGCGAGGATGATCTGTGTACAGCGTTGCGCTGGCTGGCCGAGGAAGTGCTAATCATTCGCTTCGGCGCTGAGGCCGACCCGGCTGCTTGGGTCTTCCGTAGCCGCATCGCCGAGACGGTGCGGTTGCTCAGCAAGCTGCGCCAGAGGCTGCCACCCAGATACGATGCTGAGCAGCAGCGCCAGCGCATCAGCCACGGCAAGCGGTTGACTGGCGATGTGACCTTTCATGTCACGCCGCGCCGTGTCCCCCGTCGCCGCCGTGTCCCCGCCGACTATCTCGCCGTGCTAGACGGCAATCCAGAGCGTAAGCGTTGCGCTGCCCTGTTGCATGAGGTGATTACCACACGGCTGCCCAAGCTTCATGAGATCAGTCAGTTTCAGGAGGACGCGCTGTGTGAAATTCTACAGGCCATCGAGCTACATCCGATGCGTGGGGCTGAGCGCGGTGTGGTCGTTACCGCCAGCACTGGGGCCGGTAAGACCTACGCTTTCTTCCTGCCGGTGCTCGCCAAAATCATCTTGGAACGCTGCCTGCGCGGGCGGATCGGTGTAAAGGCGATCTGCATCTACCCCCGCGTCGCCCTCTCGGAGAACCAACTGCGTGACTTTGTTGAGGCCACCTTCCACCTTAACCAAGTGCTGGCAGCGCATCAGTTGCCGCCGATCACGCTTGGTATCGAAAGCGGCGCGGCGGTTTATCAGTGCCGTGACTTTCAGCGTGTTGACCCAAGCCGTCGGGGGCAACTCGCGAGGCGCGGTTGGCGCTACGATGAGGATTTTGGCGGCTACTTGGCTCCCTTCGCCTACTGCGTGGGCACACCAGGGCATCCTTGCGAACAAGCGCCGCAGCCGCTCGGTGTGCGGCCCAGCGCTACACGCACCCTCGTCTGCCCCGCTTGTGCTACGCCCTACCCCTTCATCGGGTTCGCCCGCGATGTGATGGCTGAGGCACCGCCTGACCTGTTAGTTGCGACCACCGAGTCGCTCAACAACCGGCTGCTCTCTGCCGAGCACCAGTACCTCTTCGGCACCGAACACTTCTGCGCGCCCTCGGTGGTGATGCTCGACGAGATCCACCTTCAGACCTCGACCGCTGGCACCCAAGTGGCCCTGCTGCTCCGGCGCTTGCTGGCGCGCATCAAGCTGGGCAAGCAGGA
>CAIRDL010000417.1 GCA_903877345.1 uncultured Oscillochloris sp.
CGCACCCCACGCCGGGAGCGTTGGTCCGGCACCTGCTGGAATGGGTGATAGATCGCGGCCAAATCGAGCGTACACGGCTGCGCGCTGCCGAACGGTTGCACGGTCACGGTGGTACCATCCATGGTGAACACCTCTCTGGCACTGATGATTGGTTGCTACCTGCATCGTACCCGAAAGGTGTTCGCCTTGTCTCAGCGGCCTGCCGCTGACGTTGCATCAGCCCTGGCAGTCTTGGCGGGTTTCACACCACCAGCCGTAGCGCCCCCGGCAGGGTCGAGACCACCACATGGGTAGCAGCGGTAGTAATTACTTCACCGTCGGTGGCGACGGGGAACGGCAGCGTCGAGCTGATCACAAACTCACGCGCTTGGGCCATCGTGACAACGGGCAACGTAACATGACTGCCGTCAAAGAGCTTCGGGTAATAGCGGATCAACTGGTCAAGGCGGAGACGTTGGACGGCGCACAGGTCAAGCAGCCCATCGTCAATGGTGCCCGCCGGGGTGAACATAAAGCCGCCACCCTGGAAGCGCCCATTGCCCAAGGTAGCGAAATAAAGGCGTTGGCGCAACTCCTTGCCGTCGTAGCGCACGGTCATCATGCCAGCCTTGTACGTGAGGAGGGCGCGCAACGAGCCTGCGATATAGGCGGGCAGGCCCGTCAACCGTTTCATCTTGCCAACCTCAGCGGCGGCATGGGCGTCCATCCCGGCTCCAAGGCCATTGATGAAAACCCGCCGCAACGTTTGGGAACCAGCAGTGACCGTGATTTGGCCCACATCAACGGGACGGGTGTTCGCGGTGGTTAGGCGGCGAATAGCTCCGGGGAGATCGTCGGCGACGAACCCATCTAGCACCTTAATAAAATCGGAACAGGTACCGAGGGGCAGAATGGCGAGGGCCGCCGTACCGCCATAAGCTTGGCCCTTGATGATGCCATTCACCACCTCGTTAATCGTGCCGTCACCGCCGACAGCGGCCACGCAGGTACAGCCACCCGCGACAGCTTGGGCTGTCAAGTCGGTGGCATCGCCGCGCCCGTGCGTCGTGAACAGGGCGAAATCAAGCCCTGCCGTGCGCAGAGCCGCCTCAAGCTCGCTGCGGCGGCGTCCCGCCGCGCCGCGTCCCGCCGCCGGGTTGAAGATGACACCGATTTTCATGCGACCTCGCTCGTGTTTGGGTTCGCTCTAAGGGATGCTTCAACTCAGCTTTACAGTCTGTACGGTTCGTAGTATAGCAGTCCTATCCAGGTCGTGAAGGGCCGCATGGGATAGAGACAGGGCTGATGCAAAGTCGCCTTTTGTCCCTCACCCCCGGCCCCTCTCCCCAAGGGGAGAGGAGAGATTCCGCAGCAGTATGTGTTCGGCTCTCCCTCTCCCGCTTGCGGGAGAGGAGGATGGGGGGTGAGGGATGGCGCGACAACAGGACTTTGCAACCGCCATGCCCGTAGCCTAGGGCTTGAGCAAAGTCGCTTGCCAACCATCAGCCGGTAGAGCGGTGCGCCAGGAGGCGGTCGAAGGCGTAGCTAAACGCGCACTGTGCAGCCGCGAGGTTCTGATGCCCGGCGCGCTGCACGATCCCAAGGACGACGTTGTTCAAGGCGGCCAGCACCTGTGGGGCCTGCCCGCGCCGCAGCTGACACGCATCCTCGCGCAGGGTCACATCGCGCCGATGGTGCAAGCCATTTTCGATGCCCCATTCCATACGCACGACCTCCATCATGCGTTCGGCTACGGCAACCTGCGGCGGCAGGCTGGTGATCCCAGAGCGCACCTCACCCGTGGTGGTACCCTGCTCGGTCACCCGCCGTTCGAGCCGAAACACGTGGTCGAGCTAGGGCCAGTGGAGCATCCGGCTCACCGTGATCGGGCGCTCCTCCAGGCGGCCGTGTCCTTTCACCACCGTCGTCACGCTGGTGAAGTCGGTGCCGGGGTCGGACCACCCCGGAGCGAGGGGCGGAGGGGCAAAGCGCTGTTCCAGATCGGCGTAGCGCGTTTTCTGGGTCTCCTTGACGAACCACAGCTTGTCACCCTGCGCCTCCACCACCTGGATGCTCAGCTCCCGCTGAGCCTGCATCGCGTCACCCACCACGACCATGCCCGTGAGGTCGAGCGGTTTGCGCAGCTTGGACACCACGACGATCTCGTTTTCCTTGCGGTCGGCCGCGCGTTGGGCCAGCACCACGCCCTGATTGGGCAGGTAGGCCGCCACCAGAGGCACGCCGCGCGATTGCCCAGCCGGGATGGCGCCACGCAGGGTCTTGCCATCGACCGCCAGGACGATGCTGCCGCGCTCCGGCACCTCGGCGCTGGCCTGCTGCTCGGCGAAGAACTGGCCCAACACTTGGTCTAACTGTTCTCCATCTATCGCATGGCCGAACACCCGGCTCCACGTCCATTGGTGCGGCATCGTCGCCCGCTTCAGTCTGCGCAGTGCCGCCAGATCGGCGGCACGGAGCCGCGCCCAATCGGCCATCGGTTCGAGGCGGCTCTCGCCTGCCAAGCGCGCCAAGACGACCACTAGCAGCAGCACATCCAACGGATAGCGGATACCACGGGCTTTACGCTTGTCGGTGAGCGTTTGTCATCGCTCGACCAATGGCTGCAAGCTGAACACGAAGGGCCGTTCCTCCGGCCATTGGCCCGTGAACGGGATCGTGGGAGAGGCCATCACCCACCTTTCTGTGGGCGTTCGTTTGTTCATCCTCCGAATCACACCCGCAAAAGGTGTGTGTCTTTTGGGCACCCTCCTGACTTGGCTCATGCCCTATGGGGGAGCTACCACGAGGGTCAAGCGGATTGTGGTTTGGCGAGCGAATCTGGCGCGGTGGCGCGCCGTCCTTCAGCAAACGACGGCGTTTGGTTTGGCGCTGCGTTACCCTGTGCATCTTGAGGCACGAAGCTGTCCATGTTTGCTGCGCTCTCGGTGGGCGTTGGTGATCTTAACGGGAACGGCAGACCTCGGGGTGTGGTCGTGGAGCGCTAGGGCCGTATGGCTTGGGGAATGAGGTGCGGGGGTGAGCGACTGGGTGGACTGGTTAGGCCGAAGCAGAACTTCGGAGGCACACCTTGACGTGGGGCGGGCCAACCGGATGGCCGTGACCTTGGATCGCGCCCCGCACTATCAGGTGGGCGACGCACTGCCACCAGCATGGCACTGATTGTACTTCCACGACCTCGTCAGGGCTGTTGACCTGGGCGATGACGGCCATCCCCGCCTTGGGGTCGTGCTGCCGCCGGTGCCGCTGCCGCGACGCATGTGGGCCGGTGGTAAGTTTGTTTTTCACACCCCGCTGCGCCTCGGCGACACCGTGACGCGCACCTCGGTGATCACGTCAATCACTCCCAAGACGGGGCGCTCAGGCTCTTTGTACTTTGTGATCGTCGAGCATCGCTATGCAACCAAGAGCCTGCTGAATCTGGTTGAGGAGCAGACGCTGGTCTACCGGGATTGGGGGCGTGAGGGTCAGTCTGGCAGGGTGAAATCTGCGCCGACGGACGCCGACTACCAACGGCGCTACAGTCTTGGGAGCACCACGCTCTTTCGTTACTCGGCTTTGACGTTCAATGGGCACCGCATCCACTACGGCTTCCCCATTGACAGCCCTGCCTCCATCGCTATACTCGTGGGAGATCCTGTTAGCTTGTGGCGTGGCGTGGCGATCCGCTGTCCGCCCGCCCGCGAGGCACCATGCGTAGGCAGATTCGGCTGGCCCCCACCTTCCGCGACACGGTCGCCCGCGCCGAGCTCAGCGTCGCCAGACTGGCCCGCGCCGCTGGTGTCGCCGAGTCTACGATCTTCCACCTGATCAACCCCGCCGCGCACCCTGAGCGGCGCGGCGGGATGCGGCGCGAGACCGCGTGGAAGCTCGCCAATGTCTTCGCCCGCCTCACCGGCCAGGACCCCGACGCGGCCTATGGTGCCCTGATCACCGAGACGCCTGCCGCTGTGTCAGACGCGCCCTACTGCTGAGCGACCAACAACAATGCCGACCCAGGATGAGAGCGACCAGCAGCGCCGCCGCCTAGAGGCGCATCGGGCTACCTTGGCGCACTATCTCGACCAAGTCTCATTGCTGGGGGCGGCCTACACCCCACCCGGCGTGGGCGCGGGCATCCGCGAGGCGCGGGCGGGCATCGCCCAGTGCAAGGCGGCTCTGCATGGCTGGGGCATAGCGGTGGATGACCACCCTGACGATGCGGCCAGCCCGCAGCCGCTTGCGCCCACCGGCGTGGTGGATGTGGAGCGCGCCCTGCGCGTTGCCCTGCCCGCCGAGTCCCAGGCCCAAGCTCCCGGCCTCGCCCGTCTGCTCAGTGCCTTGGACACCGGGGCGTTGAGCGCCGAGGCGCTGCGCGAGCGGCTCACCGCCGACCCATCCTTCGCTCAGGTACTTCGAGGACTGGTGGGCCAGCAGATCAACCTAGGGGGTATGGC
>CAIRDL010000418.1 GCA_903877345.1 uncultured Oscillochloris sp.
GCCCACCTTGATGTTGGTGATGCGATAGGCCGCCGAGCCACTGAAGTCGCTCTGGCCGACTGAGAGCAATTCGCTAAGCCCAAGTTGATTAAGATTAGCCGCTGTGACGGGCGAAGGCACCTCGCGCATGGGCAAGACCAGCGTGCGTGCCGTCGCTGGTTGCGCGAGGGCGGCGAGGATGGCCGGGGCGGCGCGCTCCTCATCAATCCGCTGCCCGGAGGTGCCGTCTTTGGTGATGCGCAGGTCGCCGCCATTCCAATCAACTCGTGGATTAGAGCCTTTGTCTTCGGTGGCATTCGCCAGCGTGACAAGCTTCGCCATGACGAGAGCCGGGTCGGCGCTGACGGTGAGGGTGTCGCCAGTACTGCCAACCACCCGCTCGACCCGCACCAAACCGGCAAGATCCTCAAGTGACCAGACGAGCGGCGTGGTCCGACCTTCAACCATAAAGGTAAGCGGGCCAGCGAGGATGCTGGCGATGGTGGCTTGCGCCTCACGGACGGTTGCATCACTCAGGCGGGGTTGCAACTCGCGGGTGCGCAGGGCGACCTGTTGGGGGTCAAGGCTCTGCAACGCTGCCGTAATCTCTTGGAGCGTCTCGCTCATCAGCACTTGCTGCCCAAGGGCGGCGGGGACGCTGCTGAGCGTCGTGCCGTTCAGCGTGAGGGTTGCATCAACGGCGGGCTGCTCCACCTCGGCGACCCGTTGGAGCATATAGGCTTGCATGGTTGCCTGATCGACCGTCAGGTGGAGCGGCACTTCGAGGCCATTCTGGTAGACGGCGAGCACCTCACGCAGATTGGTCAGGAACCCGTGTTGTCGCCCCGTTGCGAGCGCCATCGCAATGGCACGGTCAAGCTCAATCCGTACCCCTAGCTCGGCGAGGGTCGGCGTCCAGGTATGGTCAGCGTAGGTAAGGGTGACAGGTTGGGCGAGGAAAGGCGCGAAATGCTGCTCAATCGCCTGGCGGGCTGCCGTTGCGCTAAGTTCGCCAACGGCAACCCCGCGCACTGTCACGTTCGGATAGATCCGGTCAGCGTAGTTACGATCTATCGCATAGAGTCCGACGCTAACCGCGATAATGGCGAGAAGAACCATCGTAACGACAGCCAGCCAGAACCGCCGGGTGCGACGCTGGGGTGTACGCGCACTGGGGGCGCTATTCGCCGATGAGCCAAGTGGTGAGAGCTGCTCAACCGACACCAGGACCTCCTGAGCAACTGTAAAAGCATAGACAACGGTTAAGTATACCAGAAGTCGGACAGGTTTTCGGCCTACCGAGACGCAGCCTACTCAACGACAATCCGATTACGCCCCGCCGCTTTCGCTTGGTAGAGGGCGTGATCAGCGCGACTCATGCGCGTGTCCGCAGAATCGAGGGCATTGCCCAAGCTCGCAATGCCAACGCTGATCGTGACCGCAACCGGTTGTCCATCTATAGCAATCCTCTTGGTGCCGTGAGGGGGAGTCGAGGCTTTAGTCGGCTGAAGCCTTGACTCCTCTTCACAACCTAGATAGGACTGCTATAGATTGATTGGCACTGTAGTGATCCGGCGGATGCGCTCAAGAACAGCTGCGGCTTGTGCGCAGTCGGTTCCCGGCAGCAGCAGCGCAAACTCGTCGCCGCCAAAGCGTGCGAAGAGATCAATTTCACGGCAATGCTGCCGACACGTCTGGGCAAACGCCCGCAGCACCGCATCTCCCGCCGCGTGTCCATAGGTATCATTGATCTGTTTGAAATAATCCAGATCGATCAAGGCCATCAGGAGGGGTACACAACCGAAAACACGCCAAGTAAGCCGCGCTGCTCGTGTCGGTCGAAGAAGCGCAGCACACCGATATACAGAAACTCATGGCCGTAGGCGAACAGAAGATTGTTGGCAACAATCGCGAGCAAGCTCACCTGGGGCACCGCTCGTAGGTAAATGGCAACGAACGCAAGCGCGATGGTTGCAATGCCCAGCGTCCACCAGCCTAGCCCGGGGCGGGTCTTATCCATCCGCCATTGGGTGAACAGCGCAATGACTTGCAGCAGATTGCTGAGGCTCAGGACAAGTGCCAACGTGCTGATGTCGATTTTCATTGGCAGTTAGGAGTCGCAATCGCCTCAGCGAATCGAGCGGTAGCGTTCGGCAAGGGTGTGGGGCGACACCCCGGCAACATAGGCGATCCAGAGGCCAACGTCAAGCAGCAGTTGCGGCAGCGCCCCGTTTGCTTGGAAGCGCCGCGCTGACGTGGTGACGCTGGCAGCTACGACGCACACCTCAGTACGGGCGCGGGCCAACTCGAAGAGGCGCACATCCTCGAAAAGGGGCCATGCGGGGAAGCCGCCCAGTTCGGCGAAGAACGTCCGCCGAATCACGATACCCTGATCGCCGTAACTGGTCAGGCGCGAGTCAACCCACATCAGTTGCGCCGCAAGCGTGAGGAGCGGGTCGTCGTCGTCAAAGCTGAGGCGAAACTTGGCGATCTGGGTCGCCGGGTCGGCAAAGCATGCGCGCAATAGCGGGAAAGTGGCAGCGGGTAAGGTGGTGTCGGCGTGCAGAAAGATTAGCACCTCGCCGCACGCCTGAGCGGCCCCCGCATTGTTCTGCGAACCGCGCCCACGGGGAGCTTGCACCAACAGCGCTCCCGCAGCGATGGCAAGCTCAGCGGTAGGGTCGCTGCTCCCGCCATCAGCGACAATAATCTCGACCGTCGGATCCAGAGCGCGCACCGCCGTCACGCAACTGGTGATGCGCGCCGCCTCGTTCAGGGCCGGGATAATCACACTGAAAGTGGTCATTGCAAAAGTCCTACCAAGCTGAAAATTCATCCTCATCACCACTATGGCGAACTACTATAGACCTTCAGATAAAGAATCTGGGAGCGAGGGCGTCCCGCCATCCACATGTTCACGAAGGCGAGACGC